>JAZLLD010000107.1:0-19173 GCA_045597945.1 Bacteroidales bacterium | reverse complement strand
ATGGTGACGCTGATGAGGCTGCCGCAGCCAGAGAAAGCGCCAGAACCGATGGAAGTGACGGAGTTGGGGATGGTGACGCTGGTGAGGCTGGTGCACCAATTGAAAGCGTCCTCTCCTATTTCGGTGACGGAGTAAGTGGTGCCGGAACAGCTGACGGTGGAGGGGATGATAAGGTCACCAGTAGGCTGAGTGTAGTCACCCCAGCAAACCTCAAAGTCACAAGGTCCCGGATGGGTAACGCAGACAGTGTGACTGGATAAAATTTTGTAATAAAGGGTTTGACCAGAGGGAGCTACGGCACTAAAATCGTAGTATAGGTTAGAAAAGATTGCGGTAAGTGCTGTGTCTTGTGTGAGAGTGATGGTGCGGGGATTGTCGGTGTTTCCGTCGCTCCAGCTGACAAAATGGTGGCTGGGTGCAGGGGTGGCAGCTATCACAGCCGTTGAGTTAGTGCATGTGGGCTGGGAAGAGACTGAGGCAGAACCTTGAATGGGGTCGGCAGTAGAGACACTAACGTTGTATAAGCGTTCAATAAAATTGGAGAACTGCGGCCAACGGTTCTGGTAAGATTCCAAACTTCCGCAGGGAATGTATATGGTGGCGGAGGATGGAACAGCGCGAAACACATTAGAACCTAAAGTGGGAGCTGCAGTGGAATTGCAGGTGATGGATGTAAGGCTACTACAACCAGAGAAAGCGTAAGAATCAATGGAAGTGACGGAGTTAGGGATGGTGACATTGGTGAGGGCGTTGCAGCCATAGAAAGCGGAAGAACCGATGTAAGTGACGGAGTTGGGGATGGTGACGCTGGTGAGTCTGGTGCAGGCAGAGAAAGCGGAATAACCGATGGAAGTGACGGAATTGGGGATGGTGATGCTGGTGAGGCTGGTGCAGGAATAGAAAGCGTAATCACCAATGGAAGCGACGGAGTTGGGGATGGTGGCGCTGATAAGGCTACTGCATTCCCAGAAAGCGCGATCACCAATGAAAGTGACGGAGTTGGGGATGCTAACTCTCATGAGGTTTGTGCAACTTTCGAAAGCGGAATTTCCAATAAAAGTGACGGAGTTGGGAATGGAAACGCTGAAGAGGCTTGTGCAGCCTTCGAAAGCGAAATTTCCAATGGAAGTGACAGAGTAGGTAGTGCCGGAATAGGTGACCGAAGAGGGAATGGTGAGGGCACCTGTAGGTTCGGTGTATCCTGAATAACCATAGGTAACAGGAGCTGTCACCGTCACATTGCTGCCAGAGATATTATAGTACAGTGTTTGTCCAGTGGGGGCAACGGCACTGAAATCGTAGGCCCAAGTAGTGAGGGCCGATACTACGAGAAGGAGGGTGAGGACGAATTTTTTCATGACTGATCGTGTTTCTTTCCGGGTGCAAAGATACGAAGAAAAAAGCATATAAGGGATTTTATTTATATATTTAACATTTCGAGCGAGCAAAACGGATGATTTTTAACATTTTGAGGTAATCCAACACGACTGGCAGAATCTAATCACCCCCCTACCCTCACCCTTTTCCACTTCTACAAGCGAAGGATGAGCGAAGGAATAGCGAAGGATCACTGGTGGAACTGCCACAGTGTTGAAGTGCTTTTTGTTGAACAGAAATTTTCATGATTCAGCCATGAAACTCCGCCTTAGCATAGTTAGTTTTACCTTAGTTATACTATAGTTATACCTTATTTATTCTATTACATATAGGATAAATATAGTATAACTAAGGTATAAATATAGGATAAGGAACGGGGGAACAGCGGAGTTAAGGGGCAGCTGGCAATAGAGCCATAGTTGCACTCAAAGTTTGCTGAACACACTTATGTTCAAGCAACGCAAAAGCACAACTCTGATGGAAAAGATAACACTTTTTGCTCAAATAGAGCAGCACTTACCTAAAGATAAAATATGTCATCTATGATAGAGACTGTTCCGTGTTCCGAGACTACTATTACAAGTTGCATTTCTTATTTGGACTTGGGTTGTAAATAAAAAGGGGCGACTGTGGCCGCCCCTTGGATATTTCTTTTTGTATGATGTTTCATAGCGCGTAGGTGAAGCCTAACGATAGGAGGGTGGTGGTGCGGGTACGGATGCCTAGGTCTAGTGCATAGGTGGTGGTTTCGGTGCCGGCAGGATGATCGAAGCGATAGCCCTTTTTGTAGAGCCCCGAAATCTGGGTGTTGTCGCGCGTGAACACCAAGGATGCAAAATTCAGGTAGACATCCATGCTGAACCGGTTGCCAAAGGAATATACGAACACCGGCACGAGCTGCACACTCATTTGATGGCTGATTATGTCGCGACAGAACTCCAGATCGTCGCTTCCGGCAGTCTGTGTGCTGGTTAGAAGGCCGTTGTTGAAACCATATACTCCTGCCAGCTCGGCATGCACCGACAGCCGCCCGAAGTCGTGAACTTGGTAGCGGGCAAAGAGCCCGGCACTAAATACCTGATTCTTCATCTGATCGGAGGACTGTTTGTCCCACGAGCCCTGGTTGGGATTGTAGATGCCGGAAGTGGTGGTGGAGACGGACTGCAAGTAGCCCAATTCCACACCCAGGCATAGTTTGTCGGACACAGCGAAACCAAGTTTCGGATGAGCTTCAAAAGAGTGCCCGCTGGGCAAAGCTTCGTTGTAGGCGGCAAGATTCTGCTGCTTGTAGGTGTAGCCATTGAGGGTACAAGCCACGTTGGCACTCAGGCTTATCTGAGCGAAGGCGCTGATTGAGGCAATGGCAAACAATGCTATGAACAACAGTTGTTTCATGATTTATTTGACGCTGATATTGGCAATCTTGTAGGTCTGGTGGAGTTTGAGGCCGGGGACATACTCGAGGATACCGGCAACTTTCTCCTTGTCGGTGTACTGCCAGAGGGTGTAGCGGGTGGCAGGGAATTTGAGACCGCCGCTGACGATGACCACATGGTAGGAGGCATAGCGCTCAAGGTTGAAATATTTGAGGTAGGCTTCCTGGCTGGCCATGATGAGGGGTTTGACACCGAACTCTTTCTCCATGAGCTGGAGGAGCATGTCGATGCGTTTTACATTGATGTCGTAGGCGTCGGGAACCACATAGACGGCAGGGGCAAGGCTGAGTTTATGGCCTTTGACGGCTGCTTTGAAGTTGTCGAGCTGACCCTGGGCCGAGAAATGACGGTCGTAGCGATGGACTGCGCCCACAGCAAAACCGGCCTTGGCGGCCTGGCCGAGGTTGGTGCCACAGCGTTGGTCAACGACGGAAGCACCGTTGGTGGCCATGATGTAGACAAAGTCTAGGTCGTTCTCTTCGTGTACGGTAGGCCAATCGACAGTACCTTGATTCTGAGAAACTAAAATGCCCATGGGGGCGGTGGTTTGTGCGGCTGCCATCAGGGGCAAAGCCAGAAGGAGGGTGAGTAATATTTTGCGCATAATAGGTATTTTTATTTCTTTAAAACAATTTGCAAAGATACGATTATTTTGCGATATATTTATTTTTTTTATGTTTTTTCTTTTTTATTCTGAGGTCTTGGCGGTGGCAATCTGGTCGAGAAGCCACTGCTCATCTTTGATTTCGACACCCAGTTTTTCGGCTTTTTTGAGCTTCTCAGGGCCCACTTTGGCTCCGGCTAGCAGGAAGGAAGTCTTGCCGCTGATGCTGCCACTGGCCTTACCTCCGTGCTGTTCAATGGTGGCTTTAATCTCTTCGCGTGAGAAGTGCTCGAAGGTGCCGCTGACGACAATGGTGAGGCCGTCGAGAATGTGGCTCACTCGGTTGTCGACCATGGTCATCTGCAGTCCGGCTGCCTTGAGGCGTTGGATCATGGTGCGGTGATCTGGGTTGTTGAGATAGTCGTAGATGGCCACGGCTGTTACCTCGCCAATGTCGTCGACCATAGACAGTTCCATTACGTTTGCCTCCATCAACGCATCCATACTGCCGAAGTATCGTGCGAGTTTCTTGGCTCCCACCTCACCAACATAGCGTATGCCCAAGGCGAACAGTACGCGTTCAAAGGGCACCTGCTTGGATTGGTCAAGGGCCTTAAGGATATTGTCGGCTCCTTTTTCCTGAATGGTGGCCTTGGCTGCATCGGCACCGGTGCTTTCAAGGCCAATGAGTTGGTCGCGCCGAAGGTCATAGAGGTCAGCCACATTCTTCACGAGCCCGGCTTCATAGAGCAACTTCAGTCGCTCGCTGCCCAAGCTGTCGATATTCATGGCCTTGCGGCTGACGAAATGTTCGAGATGGCCCAATAACTGGGGAAGGCAACCATCCTGGTTAGGGCAGTAGAAGCCAGCTTCGCCCTCGGCCCGTACCAGAGGTGTGCCACAGATGGGACAGATTTTGGTGAATTCCACCAAAGGTGCGCCAGGCTGGCGCAGGTCGAGGTCGACGCCCACAATTTTTGGGATGATTTCACCTCCCTTTTCGACTAGCAAGTGGTCGCCCTGGTGGATATCTAGTTTTGACATGAAGTCGGCATTGCACAAGGTGGCTCGGCGCACGGTGGTGCCGCCCAGCCACACGGGCTGCATGTTGGCCACGGGGGTAACAACTCCGGTGCGTCCTACCTGATAGGTAACTTCCTGCAATGGCGTGCTGACACGTTCAGCCTTAAACTTGTAGGCGATGGCCCAACGCGGAGACTTGGCTGTCATGCCCAGTGAGTTCCACAGTGCGGTCTGGTTGACTTTGATAACCACGCCGTCGATGCCGAAGGGCAGGTTCCAGCGCTCTTTGTCCCAATAGTCAATGAAAGACTTGATCTCGGTGATATCCTTGCACTCGGTGATATATGGCTGGACTTTGAACCCCATGGCCTTTGCCTTCTGCAGGCGACCATAATGGGTGGAGAGATCCAGGCTGTTCTCTTCGTCGGCGGGCAGCATCATGAAATACATGCAGAACATGAGTTTGCGCTTGGCGCACTCGGCAGAGTTCTGCAGCTTGAGCGAACCGCTGGCAGCGTTGCGGGGGTTGGCAAAGGGCTCGTCACCATCGGTCTCGCGCTGACGGTTCATTGCCTCGAAGGCTTCGAATGGATATACAACTTCGCCACGAGCCTCGAAATCATCTGGATAATCGCCCTGGAGCCGCAAGGGAATGGTGGGGATTGTGCGGGCATTGGATGTGATATCGTCGCCCACAGCCCCATTGCCACGAGTAACGGCTTGGACTAGCTGACCGTGTCTGTAGGTGAGGCCGATAGCCACACCGTCGTATTTCAGCTCGCAGGTATAGGTGAATGGCACACCATCAAGCAGTTTGCGGGTGCGAGCCTCAAATTCTTCAATCTCTTCAATGCTATAGGTGTTGCCTAGCGAAAGCATGGGGAAGCGGTGTTCCACCTGGCGGAATGTCTTGTTCACCTCGCCACCCACACGGCGCGTGGGTGAAGTGGGCAGCGACAACTCTGGGTATTGCCGTTCTAGGTCGATGAGCTCACGCAGGAGTGCGTCGAACTCAAAATCGCTCACCAGCGAGGTGTCGTTCATGTAGTATTCGTAGTTATAGTGGTCGATGAGCTGAGTGAGCTCGGCTACACGTTGGCGGGCACTGTCGGGAGCGGGAGCAGAAAAGAGGTCCATATTAGATTGTTATTTTTCCGGTGAAATTAAGTGATACGGGGCCCTGGAGGAAGACCTGCGAATAGCGGCCGTCAGCATGGCAGTAGGACACTTCAAAGTCGCCGCCCACGGCTTTCAGCCGGCAGACTCCGGTGGCAATAGCGCAAGCCGTCACCCCGGTGCCGCAAGCCCAGGTTTCATCTTCCACACCGCGCTCATAGGTGCGCACCTTGAGCACGCCGTCGGCCATAGGCTCAACAAAGTTGATATTGGCACCATCCTCGCCCATGGCCTCGTGGAACCGCAGACGTCTGCCGTTGGCCACGACATCATATTCGTCCAGGTTGTCCACTTGCTGAACATAATGGGGCACGCCGGTGTTCAGTAGTTTACCATCCAACACCGAGGACACCTCGGACTCGGGCACATCGCGCATGCCCAGTCGCACAACACCGTGGTGGCCATCCCACCGCACGATTACGGCTTCGTGAGGGCCATCGTCGGCCAGGAAACGCAGACAGTCTTGGTTGCCAGCTATCTGCAACATGTGGGCAAACATGGCGATGCAGCGTCCGCCATTTCCACACATGGATGCGGGGTGTCCATCGGAATTGAAGTAGCGCATTCTAAAATCGAAACCTTCGGGGCCAGACTGCATCAGCATCAGTCCGTCGGCACCCACGCCAGAACGGCGGTGGCAGATATGAGATATTTGCTCGGCACTGAGGTCCACATCGCCTTGCCGGTCATCTATCAGCACAAAGTCGTTTCCGGCACCGTCGAACTTATAAAAGGTGTATTCTTTCATTTCAATAAGTCTAATTGATGAGGCCGTATTGCAACACACGGCCATTGTACATGAGGTCGAGAGTGGAATTTGCGTTGTAACCTAAGATGCAGATAGTGAAGCCATCGGCGGCGGAATCCACAGTAATGAGGCCTGTTTCAAGATAGCTCATCATCGTATTGTCGCCTAGGCGATAGAGCACCACATCCATCTGAACCGATTCCTGCTGCCCCACGGCATAATTGCCGGTTGTGAGCAACTGGCTACTATTGATGCCGAGCAGGGTGGCAAAGTCCTCGCTGGAAAAGTAGTAGCGGTACTGGCCGTTCTCTTTAGCCACCCAGGCCTCGTCGAGCTGGAAGTATTGTTGGTTCATCACCGCATAGCCTCTGCCTGTAGGTGTGGTTGCATCCTGAACAAATCCACGATAAAGGAGATGGATAGAGTCGCCGTTCTCCAGCACACCACGCAGACGAAAGACCCGGCTGCCAGTATTTCCCTCTATGGCAAACACCCCGTCTGAGAGTTTGACACTCTGTCCGTTGCCGTAGCTCAGTCTGGCAGTAGTGCAGTCTTGTCCAATGGTGAAGTTGGTTATTTCGGGCAGATTAGGAAACTCAACTTCCATCGAAACACCATTTTCCACAAAGAATATGCAGTCGAACTGGCCGGCATTGTTCTTGTGCATGAATGCCGACAAGATGTTGTGACTGTTGCCATTGCCGACTAGCAGATAGCCTTCGACATCCTCAGCATAATTGATTACAGGCTTCACTCTGTCGTCCTTGGCGCATCCAGCAACGCAGGCTACGGACAAGACGAAAGCCATAATGCCCAATACCTTAAATACTCTCGATTTCATGAGTTTCATTTTCAGTTATCTTGTTATCAATCAGTTCTTGTTGTTCCTTGACCAAATGCTTACTGGAGAGCAGCACGAGCACCGAGCAACAGATGATGGAGAAGAAGATGACCGCATAGGTGATTTCTTTCACCATGGTGGCGCCCGGAATCATCTCATAGCCCACTGCGTGGTTCATCTGCTCGGGCATAGAGGCCAACACCGCAGATACCAGGCCTTTGGGTATCATCATCGACACCGTCAGCTTGTCTTGTGCCGTATTGTTCTTTCCCACAAATTTCACCAGCACGAAACGGAGGCCGTATAGCACAACAGAAATCATGGCACCGTAGGCCAGTGCCAAACCATTATTAAAGGGAATGCAGATGCCTATATATACAAAGAAATAAGTCTTTAAAATAAAAACAAATTCTTTGAAAAAACTCTTCTCACGGTCTTGCAGGGGCGACATCTTATGGAGACTGAACCGCTTAAATATGCCTTCGCCAAAGTACCTGGGATTGCCTAGTACCAGACCGAATGTGAGGGCGGCAATGGCACCGCTGAAGCCCATTATTTCCGATACGCCGTAGAGTACAAACACAAAGGCCGGCGTCAGGAACATGGAGTTCTGCAACTTACGCACGCGCTCCATGAACGAGGCCCACAGGATTCCGCCAACCAGGCCTACCAGCAAAGCCATGATAATAGATGCCAGTACGTTACCCAGCATCATTCCCACACTTAGGTTACCCAGTTTGAATCCTTCCATCAGGGCCAGCGAGACCACGATGCTCAAGATGCCGGAGATGGCCGATTCCAAGGTTAGCATGACGCGGGTTTTGTCGCTAACGCGCATCTGCCTCACCAAGGGGATGACGATGGCGGCCGCCGTACCCGACACCATAGAGCCCAGCATCAATGAAGTCTGCCAAGTAAGGAGCAACAGATAATGGGCGAAAAATGTGACTCCCGCCATCGACAGCACAAAGGAGGAGAACGTCACCTGCACCACACCAGTCCAGTATTGGCGAACCATGGAAAGACGCATGTCTATACCACTGTCGAAGAGGATGAAGAGGAGTGTCAGTGAGGCCAGCACTGGTCCCACTTCGCCCATGCTCTCCACCGCCACCCATCCCGTGACCGGACCAATGATGATGCCAATAACCATCAGCAGCAACACATCAGGTATGCGTCTACTGCTGAACCACGCATTGAACAAATGCGCACAAAATATCAGTAATCCTAAAACGACATAGGTCATGTTTGCTACTTATTATATTAATAACGAATTTTTGTTCTTCAAGCACCTCGACAATTGTCCGCACAAATCACATTTCCACATCCGGGAACAGCACGCGCATCATGTCGAGTGTGGGATTCTCCTGCAACATGGCATCATATTTGTCGCGGGCGGTGTAGGGTTTAGTTTCGCGCTCCACCAGCACGATGTCCATAGTGCAATTCAGCATAGGTCGGCCACTGCGCTTGCGCAGATAAGTCAGCATTCGGATCAGGTGATTCTTGATCTCGTTCTCGGTATAGCTGTTGCTTACCACCAACACAAATTCGTCGTCGCCGGTCAGCCTCACCTCCTTATCCACTAGAACATCATAAAGTTTTGGCATCGGCTCGCGCATGGCTTCCAGCATATCTTTCCACACGGCCTCGAGCCCTTCTTGAGTGAGGGGAGGATTGTTTCGCTCGGAATTCATTATGGTCGGCATCTCAACTTGCTCCATCTTCAGCGATACAGAGTCCACTCTACGCAGCCTTCCCTTAGTACGTGCCACAGACTCGGCGGGTCGTGCTTCCGACTCGGTCTCGGCCGTGGGTGCAACCTGTGCAGCTTCGGCTTTGGGCGCCACGGGCACAGTCTCGGCCATGGGAGCCATGGGCTTTGGCTCATCCACCTTCAACACCGTCTCGGGTACCCTGAACTGGGCTCCCTTAATGGGTGCCTTAGCATCGTCTCCGTGTCCCGCCTGAGGCGCTCTTGCAATCTAAGGATTCGACACCAATGCGGCAAGCTTCATCAGAGCCACCTCCACAAAAAGTCGCTTGTTGCCAGCGTCCTTATAGCGGTATTCATAGTCGTTCGAGATGTCCAGATAACGCAGCAACAGACCGAGACCACAGTTGATGGCCTGCTCACCGAAACGCTCACGGAAGGCGTCGCCTACTTCCATCAGTTTGTGTGTGGCCGGATCAAGAGACACCATCAGATTGCGCAGATGTTCGCTCAGTCCGGTAATGAAATGCAGGCCATCGAAGCCCAGGTCGATAACTTCCTGGTAGAGGAGCAACGAATTGGAAATATCGCCTGCGCGGAAATAATCAACCAGACGGAAATAATATTCCGAATCCAGCATGTTTAAGTTCTCATTGCAGAGCTGGCGAGTAAGGTTGCCACGGGTGAAGTTCACCAACTGGTCGAAAGTCGACAACGCATCGCGCAGACCGCCCTCAGCCTTGCGGGCGATAATATGCAGGGCTTCTTCCTCGTACTGCACACTCTCGGACTCAGCAATATGACGCAGATGCTCCACTATATCCTCGCTCTGGATCCGCTTGAAGTCGAACACTTGACAGCGCGACAGGATGGTGGGAATAATCTTATGCTTTTCGGTGGTTGCCAAGATGAACTTAGCATATGCAGGGGGTTCTTCCAAAGTCTTCAAAAAGGCATTGAAAGCAGCCGACGACAACATGTGAACCTCATCGATGATATAGACTTTATATTTGCCGGTTTGGGGCGGGATATGAACCTGTTCTACCAGCTCGCGGATGTCTTCCACACTGTTGTGTGAAGCGGCATCCAACTCAAAGATATTCATCGAACTGCCATTAGCAAAATCCTTGCAGCTGTCACATTGGTTGCAAGCTTCCACCTCAGAGGTGAGGTTGGTGCAGTTAATAGTCTTGGCCAAGATACGGGCGCAGGTGGTCTTGCCAACACCTCTGGGGCCGCAGAATAGGAACGCCTGAGCAAGCTGGCCGGTGCGGATAGCATTCTGCAAAGTGGTGGTAATATGTTTCTGTCCCACGACACTTTCAAAAGTCTCGGGGCGGTATTTACGAGCTGATACGATAAAATTTTCCATCTTTCGGTGCACAAATTATTTCGGTGCAAAGATACGAATTTTTTCTGATATAATGGGATTTTTATAAATAAATATATGAAAATGGCATGTAGCCTTGGATGGGGGAAGGCCTATACGAGGTGAAACCAAACCTCTATAAGGCATTCGAACTGCCACCCGGCAGCACCCAATGCCAATTGTCAATACACACTAAGAAATCGTTAGCGGACGCCGTCGGCAGTCCAAGTCTTAGCCTTCAGGTCGTGGGGACCGCCTTCCACACGCTGCATGATTGCAGTCATATAGTCATCGCCATGGAGGTTGGCACAAGCCGACTGGTCGTCGATCTGCGAGAGAATCTGTTCAAAAGCCTCTACCGCCATTTGGTCGCATGCCTCACGGGTGCCGTGGAAAGTGCGCATCCACACAACCTCATCGCCTTGGTCGTTAACATCCCACAAGGGCTGAAAATCGTTGAATGATGAGTTGTTATAATTTTGATAATCAGTATACAGATTATAATAGTAATCCCGACCAAACCGGCCTTCATTCTCAGTTCTTTCACAGCTGGCGGACAGCCCCATTCCCATAGCCACCAGCACGATGGCCATAAATTTGATGAATTGATTTTTCATAGTTCTATCGTTTTTATTTTATATATCATATTAGAAAGCGAATTGGCGGCAATGCATCAGCCTTTCTTCCGCAATTTCCAAGTAACATTCTATACGAGAAAATCCCTTGCTGCAATTTTCAACATCCTTTGCCATCAAGGGAACAAGATGGGGCACTTGTAGCAGTGATTCCGGCCTCGGCTGGAGAAAGGGTGACTGTGCCATCGCTGAGAACAAAGCAAGGAATGCCGATGCTACCGTTGCGGCGAGCTTCATCAAATATTGGGCTATTATCACGCAGACGCATGAACTCCTTAAGGTTTCGTACATGTTCGCCTATGTTGATAACCTGGTAATCCGGATTGCCCTTTACTTCGGCTTCTACACCAATGCAGTCGGGACATGTAGGCATGGAATAAATGGTAATCATAATATCTGATGTTTTGAAATGCAACTGAGCGATAAGAATTATTGAGTTTTATTGTGACAGTGGTTAACGATGTATCATCCAATTGCTTCTCGGGCGGAGGTACTTGCACCAGACAATGCGTTTTATGTACGGGTACAGACCTGTGGCCACAGAAAAGAACCAGAATCGCTCACGATAGGTAGGCTTGTGGTCTTTGTCGCCCCATATATACAGCTTGTTCACTTCAGGAAAGGTATTGTACCAACGTTTTCGAAAGCCTGGCTGATCGATGAATCGAATATGGTTATTCTTGATCTGAGCCTTGTAGTTGATAATCATTTCAGATTCATACTCTTCATATACGCCTTTGTCTTTCAAAAACTTCTCGATAACACCATAGTTATATGTAAAGTCGTCAATTACATATGATTAGCTGAGTCGGCACGGCTGACCGACCCGGCATGATAGCAATAGTTGTAGAGCGGTTCGTCAACGCTGGAGATTTTCTTCGCGTAAAAGGCTGCTTGAACAGAGAAAACTTGGTCGGATGTACAATTACGGACTTCCCAAATGAAGTCGTCACGCATGAATACTTCGCGTCGCATAAGCCTACACCAAAGCGAGCCGAAAATCTTGCGAGTGATGGTGTCTCGACGCACATTCTCGCCATTGCCAATTACACCGTCGGGGGTGAGTTCCAGCACAAAGCTTTTATTATTAGCTGTTTCGTAGTTTGCATTGCACATCACGATATCCGCATCGGTCTCGACTGCCCGGTTGTACATCAGTTCGGCCATACGGGTATCGAAAAAATCGTCAGGGTCAACAAGCAGGGCATACTCTCCTGTGGATGCAAGATAGCTGTCGCGATTGGCAATGGCAACTCCCATATTGGTAGGATGGGTGATTACCTTCACCTGCGGCTTTCGGTTGGGGTATTCCTCCAATACTCGCCACATAATAGCCATGCTCTCATCAGGTGAGGCGTCATCAACAAAAACAAATTCAAGGTCGTCCAAAGTCTGTTCAAAAAGACACCGGCAAGCGCGCTCAATATAAGGAGCCACATTGTAGACAGAAATAACAAACGATACTTTAGGCATAGGCTAGAATTATGTGAGGAAGGATTTGTTGATTTTTTATTGGAAGGAGGATCGCTCAATGACCAGTTTCCGATAATAATATGTTGTATTCTTTATTATATAGTATTAATAATTGTTCGTCTTTTGACATCACCTTGAGGTCCGTGTCGGGAGGACTCTGTACCTTGGCAATTGATTATGTTGCATTCGGTTGTATAGTGTTAGCAATAACAGTAGTGTGGGTAGTTAGTAAAAAAACATCAGAGTATTGATTTTGCAAAGATACGATTTTTTTGTAATATAGGCAGTTTTTTGCTTAATTTTTTTCTTGAATATGCAAAAAAGAAAAAAGAAGCTGGCACCCTGCGGCACCAGCTTCTTCGTATAAAGGGATGTAAGATTACAAACTCTTGATGTATTCGTCGATACCCTTGGCAGCAGCACGGCCGGCACCCATAGCCAGGATGACGGTTGCAGCACCGCTGACAGCATCACCACCAGCGAACACGCCCTTGCGGGTGGTCATGGTGTGCTCGTCAATCTTCAAGCCGCCGAAGCTCTCGGTCTCAAGACCAGGAGTGGTGCTCTTGATAAGGGGGTTGGGGTTGGTGCCGAGAGCAACAACAACAGTATCAACAGGCATCTCAAACTCGCTGCCTTTGATAACGCTGGTCTTCTGACGGCCCTTCTCATCGGGTTCGCCAAGTTCCATCTTCACGCACTTCATGGCGCGGACGTTACCCATCTCATCGCCAAGGTATTCGGTAGGATTGGTGAGGAATGCGAATTCGATACCCTCTTCCATAGCGTGGTGAACCTCTTCGCGGCGTGCGGGCATGTTGGCCTGGTCGCGACGATAGACGACGGTGACATCGGAACCAAGTCGCTTAGCGGTACGAGCGGCATCCATAGCCACATTACCACCACCGATAACGGCAACCTTCTGGCCGAGGACGATAGGAGTTGCGTACTCTTCGTCGTAGCCGTGCATGAGGTTGGTGCGGGTGAGGAGCTCGTTGGCAGAGATAACGCCTACGAGGGTCTCGCCGGGGTTGCCCATGAACTTGGGAAGACCAGCGCCGGAACCAACGTAAACTGCCTTGAAACCAAATTTGTCGAAGAGCTCATCGATAGTGACGGACTTGCCGATGATGACGTTGGTCTCAATCTTAACGCCGAGTTTCTTGAGGTTCTCGATTTCGGGTTCCACAACCTTCTGCTTGGGCAGACGGAATTCGGGGATACCGTAAACGAGCACGCCGCCAGCGTGGTGCAGAGCCTCGAAGATGGTCACTTCGTAACCCATCTTTGCGAGGTCACCAGCGCAGGTGAGGCCGGTAGGACCGGAGCCGATGATAGCAACCTTCACACCATTGGTGGCGGGAGCGGCCACGGGCTTGTCGTCCTTATGTTCGCGGTTCCAGTCAGCAACGAAGCGCTCGAGGGTGCCGATAGCGATGGGCTCGCCCTTGACACCGAGGATGCACTTACCCTCGCACTGGTTCTCCTGGGGGCATACACGGCCGCAGACTGCGGGCAGTGCGGAATCCTGAGCGATAATAGCGGCAGCGCCACGGAAATCGCCTTCGCCAACAGCGTGGATGAAAGCGGGAATGTCGATGCTCACGGGGCACTTGGTGCGGCACATGGGCTTCTTGCAGTTGAGGCAGCGCTTAGCCTCGGCAATAGCCTGCTCCTCGGTGAAACCGTAGGAAACTTCCTGGAAGTTGGTAGCGCGGACCTTAGGATCCTGCTCCTTAGCCTTCTGGCGTGCGGTAGCCTTGGCAATCTGCTCAGCAACTACGTCGGTGAGGTTGCACTTGTGGTCAATGGGACCGCCGTCAGCGGCAGCGGTAGCAATGCGATATTTGCGCTCATCGGGTTTCTTCAGGCGGCGGCCGGCTTCGTCGAAGTCAACCAGGTGGCCGTCGAACTCGGGACCGTCAACGCAGGTGAACTTAACCTTGTCGCCAACAGTCACGCGGCAAGCACCGCACATACCGGTACCGTCAACCATCATGCAGTTCATGCTGACGATGGTCTTGAGCTCGAGTTTCTTGGTAAGGAGAGAGGTGAACTTCATCATGGGGATAGGACCGATGGCCACGCAGTGGCTGTACTTCTTACCCTCAACGGTGACGAGATTCTCAATCTTGTTGGTCACCAGACCGTGCTCGCCGTAGGAGCCGTCGTCGGTCATGATGTAGAGGTTGTCAACAACCTCGCGCATCTTATCCTCGAAGAAGATGAGTTCCTTGGTGCGGGCGCCCAGCACGCAGTCGCAAGCGATGCCGTTCTCATGGCACCATTTGGCCTGGGGATAGACGGGGGCAGTGCCCACGCCACCAGCCACGAAAAGGATGTGGAGGTTCTTGCGGTCAGCCTCGGGAACTTCCATAAGCTCGCTGGCGCGGCCGAGAGGACCAACAACGGTGAAGATGTCTTCGCCCTCATTCATGGCGGCAAGACGCTTGGTGCTGTCGCCAACCACCTGGAAGACGATCGTCACGCTCTCGCGCTCCTTATCGATGTCGCTGATGGTAAGGGGAACGCGCTCGCCCTTAGTCTCAGGAATAACGATTACAAACTGGCCGGGCAGACCGCTCTGAGCGATCCAAGGAGCCTTGATTTCCATCAAGTAAAGCTCGTTAGCGGTGAGCTTTTCTTTGTGTAATATCGTGTACATAAAAAAGTTAGTATTAATAAATGTTTATTTTTTAGTTTCAAATTTTCATGCAAATATACGACTTTTTTTATATATATAAAACTTTTTTTAGCCTTATCGCATTTTGTCGGTTGAATTCAGCATTTAGCGAATAGAATGGCAATAAATGCAGAATCAATTTATTATACATTATTCACACATGATATTCTTAATTTCTGTTGAGGACGATGCGGAAGACGGTGCCCTGGCCTTCTACTGAGTATTTCACGAAGATGCGGCCACGGTGGTACTGGTTGATGATGCGCTTGGCTAATGACAGTCCCAGACCCCAACCGCGCTGCTTGGTGGTGAAGCCGGATTCGAACACTTTCTTTTGAATCTTTTTCGACATGCCCTTTCCCGTGTCAGCTAAATCAAGGTATACATGGTGGCTGTCGTAGGAAACAATCACCGTGAATGTGCCCTTGCCATCCATGGCGTCGATGGCATTCTTGCAGATGTTTTCTATCACCCACTCAAAGAGATAGCGGTTCATGGGCACTTGTAAATCCTGGTCTGGAAAGTTCATCACGAACTTCACCTTGCGCGAGGATCGTGTCTGCAGATAGTTGACTACGTTCTGCACCGTTGCGCAAACAGGCTCGGGCTTCAGCTCGGGCTTGGAGCCGATTTTAGAGAATCGATGGGCTACCGTTTCCAGGCGTTTGAGGTCTTTATTGACCTCGGTTACATAGTTGGAATCAAAGGTCTTGCCTTCCAGATATTGCGACCACGCCATGAGCGACGAGATAGGCGTGCCCAGCTGGTGGGCTGTCTCCTTGGTCATGCCGACCCAGATGCAGTTCTGTTCCATCATGCGGGCGGTGCGGAAGAGGTAGTATGACACTATGACCAGCACAATGGCCACGAAGAGATAGAGCAGCGGCACCCACTGAAGGGCATGGAGCAAAGGCGTACTCTCGTAGAACAAATAGGCACGGCAATTGTTGGGCAGCCGAAACTCTATAGGGTCGTTCTCATCGGCCATCTCGCACAGTTTCTCGGCCAATTTCTCAGGGGTGGCAAAATCGCTTTCAGCAATATTGCCCCAGCCCAGCACCTCGCCCTGGAGGCTGTCAACAACCAGCACAGGCACAAACACCGAGTTCTGGGTAATCTCGGTCAAGAAGCTCTTATTGAATCCGTTCAGCACATTTCGCAACTCGGTATATACGCGCGACTCCTTGTAGTACAGCGTCATAGGCATTCCCCAAATGCGGTAATGGAACGGCTGGTTGCGCGAGAACTCCTTCAGCAAGTCGCCCTCCAACTTCATGCCGGCTAGCTCGCTGGGGGCTGTGATGATGGAGTCTCGGTCGGTAATGAGGATTGAAGTCTCGCTGCTATCCACAATATAGCGCACATAGTCGAGACTGAAATTGGCGTCGGCATTCTCCTCCATCTTGTCGAACGAACGCAACACATTGGTATACAACTCCATCTTGCGATGCTCATCGAGAGCCACATGGGCAAAGAACTGCTCTGAAGAGTTCACCAGCTCTGCCTTCTGGCTGATGGCATTAGCCCAAAGTTTCACCTTTTCCTGCTCAGATTCGCGAATCTGGTTGGAGAGTTTGTTGATTTCAAACAAGGCAAAACCTGCCAACAGGATGGCCAAAGCAAGAATTATCCAACGTACTTTTTTCATTTATAATGAGGGATGGCTTGAGTTTAATTAATTGGAGGCTAGTCGAATTTGATAGTCTTTGCCGGCTGGATATGAGAGATATAGGTGGTTGGCAACAGCAGCGCCACCAGGCAGACGGCCAGGGTGCCGAGGCTGATGGCCACGAAAGTCCACGGTCCCATGGCAATAGGCACAGTGTCCATCATATAGCTCTCGCTGTCGAGGCTGACCAGATGGAACCGTTGTTGCAACCAGCAGAGCAGCAACGCCAGTGCATCGCCCAGTAAGATGCCCTTGGCAATGATGACAGAGGATTTGAGCAGGAAAATCTTGCGGATGCTGACATTGCTGGAACCCAGCGCCTTGAGCAGCCCCACGGTGGATGTCTTCTCAAAGATCATGATGAGGAGGGCCGAGATGATGGCCACCATGCATACAAGCATCATGATGGTGATAATGAGGACGATATTGCTGTCAAGCAAATCCAGCCATGAGAACAGCGCGGGGTTCTGTTCCACGATGGTTGCCATCGTGAGGTCGTAGCCCAGCTGAGCCAGCACCAAGTCCTTGGCTCGGTCCAGATGCTTGAAATCGTCCACCAGCACCTCGTATCCGGCCACCTGGTTGGAATCCCATCCATTGAGTTTCTGCACCTGACGGAGGTCGCCAACAATATAGTGCTCATCGAATTCCGTCAAATCGGTATTGTAGATTCCGCATACCGTGAAAGCACGGGCGCGATAGGTCTCGCCTTGCCAGAAATAAGTGCGCACCTTGTCGCCCAACGCCAGCGAAAGGCGGTTGGCCAAGGTCTGCGAGACGATAATTTCGTTGGAGGCGCTACTGTCCGGGAATTGGAACAGCCGGCCTTCTATCAGGTTGGAGGCGAAGAAGGTAGAATCGTAGGCGGCATCCACCCCTTTGAACACGATACCCTGGATCTGGTCCTCGGTCTTAATCATGCCACCCTTGCTGGCGAAAAAGTTCACATGTTTCACACCGGGGGTCGTGCGAAGACGCTGGACCTCAGGGCGGTCGGTGGCAATGGGCACTTCTTCGTTGATGTTGCCCATGGCATAGCTGCTCACCACAATGTGCGAGCCGAATCCCACCACCTTCTGCTTTATCTGCCCTTGGAAACCGCGCAGTATGCACACCGCCATTACCATCACCAGCACCCCCAGCGCGATGCTGTAGGTGGCAATATTGACCAACGGACCAGAATATGAGTTCGGGTCCTTGGGCAGAAAGCGCTGTGCTATAAATCGTTCGAAGGAAGGCATAATAGAGTTATGAATTATTATTTATGAATTATGAGTGGTCGGTAGCTGTAATGCGGCAGCCACTCATAATTCATAACTCATCAATCATAGTTCATCTAATAGAGTTATGAATTATTATTTATGAATTATGGGTGGTCGGTAGCTGTAATGCGGCAGCCACTCATAATTCATAACTCATCAATCATATTTCATCAAAAGCTCATCGCAATGGCCAGGAAGTCGTCGGCCTTGAGGCTTGCGCCACCAATGAGGCCGCCGTCCACGTCGGGATTGGCAAACAGTTCCTTGGCGTTGCCGGGCTTGCAGCTGCCGCCGTAGAGGATGCTGGTCTCATCGGCCACTTCCTTACCGTATTTCTCGGCAATCAGGCTGCGGATGAAGGCGTGCATCTCCTGAGCCTGCTCGGGAGTGGCGGTCTTGCCGGTGCCGATGGCCCAGACAGGTTCGTAGGCAATCACGATGTCGGCAAACTGCTCGGCGGTGAGGAGGAAGAGACCGTCGGTGATCTGCTTCTTCACCACGTCGAACTGGCGGTTGGCCTCACGCTCTTCCAGCACCTCGCCACAGCAGACGATGGGGCGGATTTCGTGCTTGAGCAACTGGTTGACCTTGCGGGCGATAATCTCGTCGGTCTCGTGATAATAGGCGCGGCGCTCGCTGTGGCCCACAATGCAATAGTCCAGTTCCATAGACTGCAGCATCGAGGCCGACACCTCGCCGGTGTAAGCGCCCTCGTCCTGGTCGCTGACGTTCTGTGCGCCAACGGCAAAGTAGCTCTCGTCGCTGTAATCGGAGGTCATCTCCAGATAGGGATATGGGGGGCAGATAATCAGTTGAGTGTCACGACCCAGGGTGGCGGTCTCGAGTTTTTCCATAATCTCGTTTACCAACTCGTCGGCCTGTTCAAAGGTCTTGTTCATTTTCCAGTTACCTGCAACAATGTGTTTTCTCATGGCTGTTATGTTTTAGTGATTATTTAGTGTAAATTTGATGTATAACGAATAATTGATAGCATTATTGCGCAGCTGAAGAAAAAATATGGATTCTTAGATTCAATCTCGAAGTGCAACACCGTTGTGCAAAGATAGCAAGAATTTTTGTTTTGGGGAAGAATAGTTCAAAAGTTTTCTCGGACGAAGGTTGAGTTCAGACTGGACAAAGAGGATGTAATCGTCAGACAGAGA
>JAZLLD010000106.1:0-2680 GCA_045597945.1 Bacteroidales bacterium | reverse complement strand
AAATGAAACGTGAATTATCATAAATGTGTATGTTTCATATTTTCAATATTATAGAATAAAATAATTATCGGAAATTTACGTATAATTCACGAAAATTCGCGTTACGCCGTAGGCATAATAATTTATCGCATCAGCACTAATTTTAGATTTAAGATTGTAGAGTGTAGAATTGGGATTTTAGATTTAAGACTTTAGAGTGTAGAGTGGTGCGGCAGCCCACTCATAATTCATAAATCATCATTTATAAATCCAGAACTCGCCACTCATAATTCATAAATCATCATTCATAAATCCAGCGTGGCTTTGCGAATATCGGATAAAAAGAAAAAGGATTTGATTACTCAAATCCTTTTCTTTTTGATTGTCGGGGTGAAAAGACTCGAACTTTCGACCCCTTGCACCCCATGCAAGTGCGCTAGCCAACTGCGCCACACCCCGAACAATTTGTTTCGTTTGTGATTCTCATCCTCTCGAAAACGGGTGCAAAATTACAACATTTTTTTTAATTGACCAAATTTTTTTTCGTTTTTCTTGAAAAAAGTTTTTCAATAGAATTACTATTATTTGGTTTTCAATTATTTATCAACAAGAACCAGGGTGACTAAAATTTCGTTCTTACCCGTGCCGAAGGCTGTTTTTTCGCCTGCGGGATTACCGTTTTTAATCAAAATTTGGCTATCTGAAGAAAGGGAGGATACGAGATATTGACGTAAGTCGTTGATTCTTCGTTCAATAATCATATTATTAAATTCCGCATCGGTGGTCTGGTCGCACTTGACAGCGACCTGCATCTGGACTTGAGGGTTATCTCTAACGAAGTCAACCACAGGGGATAACGCTGCCTTTGACTCAGCAGATAGTTCCACATCGGCACCATGGCGATAGAGGTGGTCGAAAATCATGGTCCTGTTATACGGAAGGTATGCCAAGCAGACATCGTGGCGGTCAAGGGCAATCAGATTGTCGGCATTGTGGCGAACGGCCGAGATGGCAGTCTGCGAGGTGAAATAGTTCTCGCAAGAGACGCGGAGCTGGTAGTCGTCGGCAGGCTGGACAAAGAGCCGATAGTTGCCCAAGGAGTCGGTAACGGTCGTGTTGACGATGCGCCCTTCTACCATGGCCTTGACTTCGGCACCGGCCACCGGCCTTTGCTTCTCATCGGCGACAGTGCCGGTTAGCATTACGCCGTCCAGCAATCCCTGATAGGAATAGAGCTCGGTCTTGCCATCGCGCGAGGTGATCCAATAGCCACGATGGCTGGAAGTATCCACGGCGAGTTCGAGATCGTTGCTACTGGAGTTGATTGGGAATGGGAGCCGCTGAACCTTGAAGGAATCAAAGAGCAGGTTGTTGAGTTTCATTCCAGGCTGGATGCGGACAGCATAGAAATTATAGCCTTGTTCGCTATTTTGAGCCGAGTCGGAGGCGAAGATGAGGTAGTTGCCATAGAAGACGGGGCATATCTCATTGCCAGGCCCATTGATGGTATTGCCCAGGTTGACCGGCTTGGACCACCGTTTGCCATTCCAGAAAGAGCACCAGAGGTCGTAGCCGCCCAGCCCCACTTTGCCTGAGGCCGTGAATACCATAAGGTTGCCATCAGGAGAGAAGGTGGGATGGAATATGCCCTTATGCCAGGCACGAAGCTCAACGGTGGCATTCTTGCGGCCACGGTTCTTGACATGGGTGCGGAGGGAATAGCGGCCCTTGTCGTCCTTGTGGGTGTAGTAAAGCTGGCCATCGCGGGGATTGCGGACCACATAGTCGAAATACTCGCCCACATAATGGGGCAATGTGTCGGGCTGCAAGGCATAGATATTGCCATCAGCGGCAGCGGCAGCAACCATCACATCGTTGCAGCAGCCATAGAGCCGGCCATCAACGATGGTGAGGTTTTTGATGCCCCAGGGCAGTTTGACATTGTCTTGCGCCCTGACCTCCAACCGGTGGGGCATTTGAGCCATCAGGTTGGAGGCAAGAAGCAATAGCGACAAGGTAATGATGATGTGCTTCATGATTCTGTCTAGCATTTCAGCGCAATGGGGAGCGCCTCTTTCATTTCCTTAATATAGTGGAATTTGAGACCACCCAAATATTTCTCGGGAATATCCTCTATGTCGCGACGGTTTTCCTCGGAGAGGATAATCTCGGTGATGCCAGCACGTTTGGCGGCAAGGATTTTCTCGCGAATACCGCCCACTGCGGTGACGAGTCCACGCAGGGTGATTTCGCCAGTCATGGCCACATTGGGGCGCACGGCCTTACCCGACAAGGCGGAGATCATGGCCACAAACATGGTGATGCCGGCAGAAGGGCCATCTTTGGGTGTGGCGCCTTCGGGAACATGGATATGGAGATTGGTGCTCTCAAATTTCTCTGCATCGATGCCGAACTGGTCGGCGTTGGACTTGATGTACTCGAAAGCCAGGGTGGCAGATTCCTTCATCACATCGCCAAGATTGCCGGTGAGGGAGAGGGCGCCCTTGCCTTTGCTGGTGCAAGATTCAATGAAGAGGATCTCGCCGCCCACCTGGGTCCATGCCAGGCCGGTGACCACGCCCACACGGGGCTCGGTACCACAGCGATCGCTATTGTGAATGGGCAGGCCGAGGATGTCTTTGAGCTCGGAAATGTCGATAGCCGCATCGAAAGGCTCGCCGTTGGCAACCTTGACAGCACG
>JAZLLD010000105.1:0-19869 GCA_045597945.1 Bacteroidales bacterium | reverse complement strand
TGGGCACAACCAACAAGGGCGGCCCCTTCAACTGGCCCACCAAACTGACCGACGGCACTTGGACCACCGTGGACCGCAGCGATGAGATGATCCGCAAACTCGGATATATGGACGTGGATGCAGTCATCAATATCGGCGGCGATGGCTCGCAGCGCATCTCCCTGGGCCTGGCTCAGAAAGGCCTGAACATCGTGGGTGTGCCTAAGACCATCGACAACGACCTCTCGTCCACCGACTATACCTTCGGCTTCCAGACCGCCGTGCAGATTTGCACCGAGGCTATCGACAAGCTGGTGACCACGGCTCAAAGTCACAACCGAGTGTTCATCATGGAGGTCATGGGTCGCGACGCAGGTTGGATTGCCCTGCACAGCGCCATCGCTGGCGGAGCCGATGTGTGCGTGATTCCCGAAATACCCTACGATATTGAGAAAATCAAGGCAAAAATCGAACAGCGCTACAACAAACGCCACGGCTACTGCATTATTGTCGTGGCCGAGGGTGCCAAGCCTAAAGGCGGCAGCACCGTTGGCACCGAGACCGGCGAGGTCGGCTACCAGCATGTGAAGCTGGGCGGCATCGGCAACCAGCTGGCCGAAGAGCTGAAGGCTGCCGGCGTGGAGCACGACATCCGCTGCACCATTCTGGGACACCTGCAGCGCGGAGGCACCCCGGTTGCTTTCGACCGCATCCTGGCATCGGAGTTCGGAGTCAGGGCCATGGAACTGGTTCTTGAAGGCAATTTCGGCCGCATGGTGGCCTACCGCCATCCGGAGATTGTCGATGTATCGTTGGAAGAGGCCGTCAGGGCTCAGAACCTGGTCGACCCCAACAGCCGCCTCGTGCATACAGCCAAAGGCCTGGGCATAGAATTCGGCGACTAACAGAAAGAAACACTAATTAATATAGAATAATATATATAAAAGAAATAATATGGATTCTAAGAAGATAAAATCAGCACTCATTTCCGTCTTCTACAAAGACGGGCTGGAAGACATCGTTAAGGCTTTAGACGCACAGGGCGTAACCATCTACTCTACTGGCGGCACCCAGAAATTCATCGAGGAGCTCGGCATTCAGCCTGTGGCCGTTGAGTCGCTCACCGGCTATCCCTCCATCCTCGGCGGACGCGTAAAGACGCTGCACCCCAAGGTGTTCGGTGGCATTCTCAGCCGTCGCGACATGTTCTCCGATGGTGAGCAGCTGGCACAATATGAGATTCCCGAGATCGACCTCGTCATCGTTGACCTCTATCCTTTCGAGGCCACCGTGGCTAGCGGTGCTCCCGAGCAAGACATCATTGAGAAAATCGACATCGGAGGCATCAGCCTTATCCGCGCTGCCGCCAAGAACTTCAACGACGTGGTAATCGTACCCGCAGTTGACCACTACGAGGAATTCCTCAAAATCTACACCGAGCAGGACGGTGCCACCACCCTGGCCCAGCGTCGCCACTTCGCCGGCTATGCTTTCAACGTCAGCTCCAACTACGACACCGCTATCTTCAACTACTTCAACCGCGAGGAAAATATCGACGCCTTCAAGCAGAGCAGTTCCAAGGCCAACGTGCTCCGCTACGGCGAGAACCCCCACCAGAAGGGCTACTACTATGGCGACCTGGAGGCTTGCTTCACCAAGCTCAACGGCAAGGAGATTTCTTATAACAATATCGGCGACATCGACGCTGCTTGCGCCCTGATCGACGATTTCAGCGACACTACTTTCGCCATTCTCAAGCACAACAACGCTTGCGGCCTGGCTTGCCGTCCCACCCTGCTCCAGGCTTGGACCGACGCCCTGGCTGGCGATCCCGTGTCTGCTTTTGGAGGCATCCTCATCACCAACCGCACCATCACCAAAGAGGTGGCAGAAGAGATGCACAAGATTTTCTTTGAGGTCTGCATCGCACCCGACTACGACGAGGACGCACTGGCAGTGCTGAAAGGCAAAAAGAACCGCATCATCCTGAAGCGCAACAACTTCAAGATGCACGACAAGATGTTCCGCAGCGTGCTTGACGGCGTACTGGTTCAGGACCGCGACACCGTGGTTCCCACCGCAGCCGACATGGCCAAGAGCGTGACCTCCACCCCCATCACCGAACAGCAGGCCAAGGACTTGGCTTTCGCCACTATCCTTGTCAAGCATACCAAGAGCAACGCCATCGTGCTGGCTAAGAACGGCCAGCTCTGCGCTAGCGGCACCGGCCAGACTTCCCGTGTCGACGCTCTGCGCCAGGCTATCGCCAAGGCTCAGTCCTTCAACTTCGACTTGAACGGCGCTGTCATGGCTAGCGACGCATTCTTCCCCTTCCCCGACTGCGTTGAGATTGCTCACGAAGCAGGCATCGTGGCTGTGGCTCACCCCGGAGGCTCCATCAACGACCAGAAGTCTATCGACTACTGCGAGGAACACAAGATGGGCATGGCTATCACTGGTTTCCGCCACTTCAAACATTAATCGAAAAGAACTGCGAAGGGGCGGCCGGCTCAGTCCCGCCTCCCCTTCCACCCAAAATAGATAATAATAATAAGTATAATATATAAAAATGGGTCTTTTTTCATTTTTTAACAAAGAGGTCGCAATGGACTTGGGTACCGCCAACTCCATTGTCATTTACAACGACCAAGTAGTAATCGACGAGCCTTCCATTGTGGCTGTCGACCGCAACACGAACCACATTATCGCTGTCGGTAAGCGTGCCCAGAGCATGGCTGGTAAGACCGACAACAAGAACGTTGAGACTATCCGCCCCCTGCGCGGTGGTGTCATCGCAGACTTCGAAATGGCCCAGCACCTGATCCGCGAACTCATCGGCATGACTCGCATCAACCGCTCTTTCATGCCTCCTTCGCTGCGTATGGTCATCTGCATTCCTTCCGGTATCACCAATGTGGAAGAACGCGCTGTGCGCGAGTCCGCTGAACAGGCTGGTGCTAAGGAAATTCGCATGATCCACGAACCCATGGCTGCCGCCATCGGTATCGGCATCGACGTGCTGGAACCTGAAGGACACATGATTGTTGACATCGGAGGTGGTACCGCCGAAATCGCTGTCATCTCCCTGGGTGGCATCGTGTGCAACAACTCCATCCGCGTGGCCGGCGACGAATTCAACGAGAACGTTGTCGAATACATGCGCAAACAGCACAACATGGTCATCGGTGAACGCACCGCTGAGCAGGTGAAGATCAAAGTCGGCGCTGCCATCAGCGAGCTCGACGAACCCCCAGAGGACTTCCCCACCCTCGGTCGTGACCTCCTGACCGGTCTCCCCAAAGAGATTTCCGTCAACTACAAAGAGATTGCTCACGCCCTCGACAAATCCATCGCCCGCATCGAGCAGGCCATCCTCGACACCCTCTCCGCCACTCCTCCCGAGCTGGCAGCCGATATCTACCGCACCGGTATCTATCTGGCAGGTGGTGGTTCGTTGCTCCGTGGCCTCGACCAGCGCATCTCTTCTAAGACCAAACTGCAAGTCCACATCGCCGAGGATCCTCTCCGCGCCGTGGCTCGTGGTACCGGTATCGCTCTCAAGAACTTCAACAAGTTCTCTTTCCTCATCCGCTAAGAGGACAAACAAAACAACAATAGCAAAGGGTGCTCATTCGAGCACCCTTTGTTTGTATCTATGCCACTCAGCATTTAAACTTAACCCCAAAACTCACACCAATAACCAGATGCATATCAACCCAAAATAACACCATACCCCCCCAAAAAAAGTATACCGAAATAGTCAACTGCAAGATTTCATTGTCGGAATCGAGGTTGAGCAACAACCATACATGCAGAGGTACCAAGGGTGAGTTCGTTGATATATGCGACGAGTTGGCAGGCGAATACCCAAAGGACTTCAAGTTCGTGGGCTGGCACCCGCATTGCCGTTGTCATGCCGGGCCTATATTGAAGACCCCGGAGGAGATGAAGTCCGACAACGAGCGGATCATGCGCGGGGAAGAGCCGAGCGAGGGGAGCGCGAACGAGGTGAAGGGAATGCCTGGGAACTTCAACGAGTGGATGAAGGATAACGATGAGCGAATTGGCAGAGCAGAGAAAAGAAATACTTTGCCATACTTCCTGAAAGACAATAGCAAGATTATCAAGCCAATAGCAAACAACAAGATAAAGGAAGATACGATTGCAGAATTATCCTACAAATATGGTGGAAGAACACTTTCAAAGCCGGAGGTAAAGTACAAGTCTCACATGCTTTCAGCACAAAAAGCGGAGCTTGAAAAAATGGGACTTGACGTGCATCTTGAAGGCGATTTGAACCTAAATGTAACATCATTTCTCCACACTCTTGATAAAATGGCTGATAAATGGGGCGTAATTGACAGATTTGGCTCAATAAGGCTTGGGGGAGGTGAAATGAGAATGGAAGTGGAACTTTCTACACTAGTAGGAACAATCCGCCTCAACAGGTCTGTGCGAAACAACATTGTAAGACACGAATTGCTTACAATACCAACCGTTATGCAAAACCACGGTATCGGAAAGGCATTGCTTAGAGATATGTACAAAAGTTACAAAGAGGCAGGCATTGACGGCATTGAGATATACGCAAACAAGACTGAGGGAGGATACGTATGGGGCAAATTTGGCTTTATGGCAAAGAGAGGGCCAAAGGTATTGGACGAACTGAGAAAAAACAAAAACAAGCTGACTAGTGAGCAGTGGAAAATTGCAGGGGATATTGTTGACAAGTATTACGAGACACACGACGAAAGCGAGCCATTCCCAATGAATAGACTCGCCGAATTATCATTCGGTGAAAAGTTGATGAAAGGAACTGGTTGGGACGGCCTTATAGACATGACAAATAAAATACATACATCGTATTTTGAAACACATCTATTTGGCAAGGTACTCCCTTAGGCCGTTTTCCGCCGCATAACGTAATTCCAATGCTTCTTCCCAAGATATGCCATACAGTTCTGCCGCTCTCTTCTGCTCATCTTCAGTAGTATAAACTCCATCGCAAAAAATCAATGATGCTTTGTTGATTTTATTATCTAATTCGCTAACTGTGAAATCTTTAAACATTGCCGATGTAAATTCTTCTTCCATAGTTACTTTGATATTAGCGAGCAAGCTACGAATAAGGCTACAATGGAGGCTATTGCGGCCAACAAGCCGGCAACAGCTCCGGCTATATCCCAACGAAATGGGTTGCAAAGCCGGGGATTGACAGCCATGTACTCTTTGCCAAAGGTGGTGAGGCGAACATCTGCCACCCCGCCACCTTCTTCCTTGGCAGACTGAACAAGGCCGTTGTGCTCCAGGGAGACCACACAAGCATTGAAAGTGTGTAGCGGATAGATGCCGGGGGAGTACCCTACCGAGGCTATTATCCGAAGCACTTGCTTCACCTTTCTGCTCAACCTTATTCGCATTGTTCTAGTTATTTCCATGGAGAATATATTGCTAAGATTCTCCCATACAGGATTCAACAATTTACATTTCAAGCAATCTTTGCACAGGAATTTGCCTATTGCACACTTGCCTCTGCAAGATATTAGAGCTTGACAATCTCTTCGATGATGTTCTTGACGAGGCGATCCATTGTGGCATCGTCGCAGTCGTAGTTGTTGCACATGATGGCAAAGCTGAACATCTGGTCATCGTCGTTGGTAAAATAGCCCACGAAGTTACGCACACCAGGCATAATACCACTCTTCACGCGGAGCGAACAACCACCAGGAATCTCAGGTATGACAGCATATTCTGGCATCTTTTGGCTGATACCGAGGGCGCTGGCAAAATCCCAGAAGAAAGGCTGGCGAGCCACTGCATCCAGGAACTGGGTGACGAAATAGGCAGTAACATGGTTCTCGCGAGAAAGACCGCTACCATCCACAATCTTCACCTCGCGGCCATCCAAGTTAAGTTCACGGAAATAATCGTACATAAACTTCCTACCAGAAGAATAGCATCCATGACCGTCGCGGAGACATCCAAGTACCTTGAACAAACTTTCAGCAGCTATATTACTGTTGGTCTGGGTAGTAAGTGCAGTGATAGTAAACAAGTTGAACGAAGTGTCGACACACACCTTGCGGTACTGCTTCGGCATGACAAAATCCACCGAAGGCTCACCCGTGACAGAAATGCCGTGACTACGCAAGAACTGGGTGAAAGAGTTGGCCATAAAATAGGCCGGGTGAGGGAGCGATGCACGGAAATGAGTATCAGAAGTGCCCATGGGAATGATACCGCGGCAGATGCGCTTGTTCTCATAGGGCGAACCATAGAAGCACACATCAAAGATAGTATCGCGCGGCCCCGTAACCACATGGTTGGCAATCGGAATTTCAGGGTCGGTGCTAGTGATATGCGCAATTTCACCTACACGGCGGGCAGCACGGAAATGCACATCAACCGAATTCTCGTTGAAATTCAAGCCACAAGCGCCGCTGCCATAGCCGTTGCCAATATCCGACCACTGCCAGGACGGGTGCATCATCTCGTCTTCAAAGATAGAAGTATCCACAAATATGCGACCGTTAACTCGCTTAATACCGGCCTTGCGAATATTAGCCATCAAGCGGTAGAAAGTAGAATCGGTATAAGGGAAGCGGTCAGAGCAGAAGAATGGATCGCCAGAGCCGACCATAATCAAGTCGCCGTTGAGCGTACCCTGATCGATGCTGCCAGAATAATAAAGATAATTTTCAAAAGTGAACTTGGGCCCCAAACGGCTATAGGCGGCAGCCGTGGTGAACAACTTGTTGATAGCCGCAGGCATCATCGAGAGATCCTCGTTGCGAGAATATATCGTACTGTCCTTGGTGATGTTATGGATACACACCGAAAGGGAAGCATGCTTAACAGCAGGCCTGTGGGTGATGTGGCGCACCACAAAATCCACACGGTCGGTGTTCTGAGCCTGCAGGGAAGAAAGGCCCAACGTAGCAAAGAATATCAGTAGTAAACTCTTACAATACTTCATTATTCCTGTTCCTTATTATTTTTAAGAAGTTCGTTTATTTCATCAATGCGGTTCAACACGGCATCGCGGCCAAAACCAGTAACCGAAGAAGTCATCAACATCTCGGGCAGTTCCTCCCATTCCTCTGAGAGAACCCGCTTATACTCATTCACCGTGGCGGCAACCTCGCGTTGTTTTTGTTTGTCGATTTTGGTAAAGATAATACTCAATGGCACACCGTTCTGCCCCAAGAAACTGATAAACTCCAGGTCTATCTTCTGCGGAGGAATGCGGGAATCCACCAGCACAAACACATTGACCAAAGCCTCGCGCTTGAGCATATAATCAACAATCATTTTCTGCCATTTCTCACGCGAAGTCTTGGAAATTCGCGCATAGCCATAGCCAGGGAGGTCAACCAGATACCACTGATTATTGATTACGAAATGGTTGATCAGCTGTGTCTTACCTGGGCGTACACTCGTTTTGGCCAACCCCTTGGTGCGAGTAAGCATATTAATCAGCGACGACTTGCCCACATTGCTCCGGCCGATGAACGCATACTCAGGCAGACCGGTGTCGGGGCACTTGCGGTAGTCGCTATTACTGACAACAAATTCAGCTTTCTTTATCTCCATGTTTCGTCCACTTGGCGGTTAATCCTCGTCATTCATTAAACCCTTGCGGTTGGCTCTGCGGTCGCGACGCATACGTCGACGCTGAGCCCTGACATTCTGCGCGGCCTGGCGTTTCAGCAACTTCAAACGCTTCAATTCCTCGCGCTCATCCTCGCTCACGCGCTTCCACCAGGGCATCATCTTCATGTTGATGCGGAAAAGGTGTGGGCGGTCGAAAACTCGGTTGCGGTCCACATACGACTCCAGATAGCGGGCACGTTTGTCCGGCACAATATCGCGGATAGTCACCAGAATACCAGTCTCATCCGTATCGCCAAACTCTTTATTCATGGCAGTGCCGAAGGATCGCATCGTGGGCGAAAGAGCCATATAGGCATTGATCATGGCCGGCACGGTGCTACCCAAATCGCGAACAGAACGCACCAGTATCTGATAGTCTTCCTTATAATTACGGCCATTGAAGATGGTGTTCAACTCATTCAAATCCGACTCCAAGGGAAGGCGGTCATACGGCCATACCAGACCGTCGCGATCCGGGAAATGTTTCTGCATAAAATACAGAATCAAGTCCTTAGCACGGCGATTCATCTGCGGATACATGGTAATCTTACCAAAGAAATAACGCGTCTCGGGAATCTCCAACGCAATGGCACCCAGTCCGTCCCATAAATTGTCGAGGGAATACAAACCCTTGCGCAGATTGTTGCCAGGCTGGAAATCAGGCTGCACAAAAGCACGGCCAAGTTCCACCGTATAAGGCAGATAGTTAGCCTTGAAATCCTCAGAGAACTGGAAGAGCTCGGCAGTAGGAGTGGCAATGGGGCCATCGTCCAGGTGCATCATATTACTGCCGTGGATAAAGCGGTAGCCACCCACAATCTCCTCATCCTCAGGGCTCCAGACAAAAAGCTGCTTAAAGCAATAAGGCTCGGGAAGGAGATCGAACTCATCAATGTCGCAATCCTTGCCGGTGCCGCCACCGTCAAGGGCAAAACTAAGCTCGCGCAGACGTCCAATCTCTCGCATAATATTGGGCGACAGATGTGCCGTGGTAATGTATATCTCTTTATTGCCGCAATTGGTCTTACGCAGGAAATGCTTGTGTTTCAATTCCGTGCGGATAAGTTCACGCGGCACACGGGGGATAATGTATGAAGTGTCAATCATAGTCTAAAAATCAAATTCTGCCTTCGGATCATCCTTCAGGCGGTAACAATAATCCTGCACCTTCTGAGCCCACTGCTTAGCAGTAAAGCGATCATCAAAAGTGCTGTAGGGGATGGGCTTGCCCACCACCAAGCGCAATGTCTTGCCACGCTGGGCAAACATCTCACCAGGCAGAAGCGCCATCTCGAAGTTGAACTTAATGCCCAACCGCTCACGCAACCGGGCTAAGTTATAGAAACGCTTGCGATTCTTGGCATCAAAGAAGAAAGGCACAACATCGCGCTCATACTTCACGGCCTTCTTAATAAATGTAGGCTTCCATTCCAGATCATGAATCTCGCCATTCTTCATCTTCCTCGAGCACAAACCTGCCGGAAAATACAGCAAGGCATTGCTATCGGCAAAAGCGTTCTCCAAAGCATTCACATTCTTGGCATTCTTGTGCACCTTGTCAATCGGGATAAACAAAGGCTGAAGCCCCGGAAGGAACAGCAGAAAATCATTCACCGGGAACTTGATATCGCTCCTGTACTGACCTATGGCACCCATCAGCGCCAAACCGTCGGGGCCACCCAGCGGATGATTGCCGGCAATAATCGGATGCCCTGTAGCCGGCAAATGCTCAGCGTTCACCACATCCACCGTGATGTTCAAATTACCCGGATGCTCATTGCCCAGCACTGCCTGCACAAAATCCAGACCAAAGCGGTCTCTATACCTATAAATAGCGGAATTTATCTCGTCCAGATGCAAGATACGCTCCATCAACCCAACCAACCAACTGGGCAGTTTTACATTCTTGCTTGCCGAAACATTTTGAATATCAAGATGTTTCGGTGTGATAGTTTCAGGGTCAATGTGATTCATTTCTTCCATGTGACAGTATGCTTCGGGAATGCAAAGATACATAAAAAAAATGATATAATAAGAATATAGCGCCACATTTTTTTCCACAACCGCTCCTATCCATGCCTAACCGCCTCAAAAACAAGCGAAGGGAGGTCTGCTCGACCTCCCTCGCCTAATATAACCAAACACTTCAAAATGAAATTCGACTACTTGATTTCGATACGTTGCAGCAGAGCCAGTTTCTCTTGCTCGGTGAACTTAGGCAGCGTGATGTGGAGGATTCCGTTGGTCACCTGAGCCGAGATGGCCTCCTTCTTCACATTCTCCGGCAGCGACAGCAGTTGCTTGAACTGCAGCTGGCTGAACTCGTGGCGCAGGTAGTGGCGGTCAGCCTTCTCAGACTTCTCTTCCTCCTTCTTCACCATTTCCACCACCAGGTTGTTATCACTGTCGATACTCAGACTCAGGTCCTCCTTGGCGAGGCCGGGCACACACAGTTCCAACTCAAAATCGTTCTCGCTTTCGCTCACATTCATCTTGGGCATTGTCACCTGCTCAGCAGCAGCGTAGTTGGTCATGTCCATCAGTTCGTTGAAAAGTGAGGGCATCAAACCCTGATTTCTTCTAGTCATCAACATAGTTTTGTTCTCCTATTTTTTTAGTTGTTAGTTTATTATGTTTTATTTTTTTCGTTTGTTTCTCTTGTCTTGGTTGCTTGCTTTTTCAACCGCCGACAACCCTATAATAACAACCTTCGTGCCAAAACTTTTGTCCATGTCAGAATTTCCGAAACGAGCAAAAATTGACACAAACGCACAAGACAGAATTTCCGAATACCACTGATTACGCACACACGTTCACACACAAAAATGTCATTTTTTTGTACAAAATAAATTTCTTTTTATAGTATATTCAAAAAAAAATGTAACTTTGCTACTTAATTACGAAACTGCAAAACATAGTAAATATATTAAACACAACAAGATACTCACGAAAATGGCAGCAAAGAAAGAAAAATACCCACAAAACCAAATTACATTTTCGCGTTATGCCAAAGCGCTATCTCATCCCTCAAGACTCCTAATCTTAAAATTTTTAGAGATTACCCAAACCAGCAGCTTCGGCACCATCAGTTCCGTGCTCCCCATATCCAAGGCATCCACAGCCCAGCACCTCACCGTGCTGAAAGACTCCGGCCTTGTTATCTGCGAATCCAACCCTCCCCATGTGATTTACTCCCTCAACATGGAAGCCTGGAAGACCGCCCACGAGATGTCTAACAAGTTCTTCAACCCAATGTCGGCCAACGAATTCAAACTGCTGGCCAACTTCCTGGGTTGCAACACTCCCGAACTGATGAAAATCTCGTTGGAAGCGCTCAATTCCGACCGCTCAATCATCGAAACACGTCTCAAATCTCTCCAAGAGAAAGGCCTGATTGAAAACTCCGTCGATTTCTCCCAACTGAGCCTCAGCGAGCTCAAATCCAAACTTCTCGAGATTGGCTTCGGCAAGAAATAGTCCCCGCCAAAAGATAAAAAATCATAAAAAACTAAAATAATATTTGCCAATTCAAAAACAATTCGTATTTTTGCGAAACAGAACAAGAGAGAAAGAACGTGTTTAACCAGTTAAAACACAGCCTTTAAACGATTATTCAAAGAATCACACAAGGCTTCAAATCAGAAAAACACGACGCAAAAGCAACAAAAAAACAACACTTTCCGACCTTGTTTTAGAACAAAAAAAATGACCATTTCGTAGCTTAATATTGTGAAGTTGCGGGGCGTTCTGCCCCGCTTCTTTTTTATCCCTACCCCCGCCCTACCTCCCTTCGTTTTACCTTATTTATACTATAGTTATACCTTATTTATACTATTACATATAGAATAAATATAGGATAAATAAGGTATAAATATAGGATAAGGAACGGGGTTACTACGGGTTTAGGGCGGATTTTAAGAGAAAAAACAGGGCCAGTCGGGATGACTGGCCCTGGCTGCAGACTGCTCTATGGCGGAGCGCTAGGCACTCCGCGAGAGCAAGTTTGAGTTTAGAATTTGAGCATTTGCTTGAACTTCACTTCGGTGACGGGGGTATTGTCGCCCAGGAGTTTGCCGATCTTCTTGGCATCAAATTTCTTGGCATTGCCGGAGATGATCACCACGAGGGGACGCTCTTTGAGGTATTTCTGATGGAAGGCCTTGAGGTCGTCCATGGTGAGGGCTGCAATCTTGCCGGTGATTTCGGGGTAGAGGTCGCGGGTCCAGCCGTGCTCCTCCATGTGCTCGCACACATAACCCGGAAGCGAACGGAAAGTGTTGTAGCTGCTATTGCGGTCCAGCACCAGCTGCTCTTTGGCGGGACCGAGCTTGTCGGGACGCACGGGGAGCTCAAGCATCAGGTCGCGCATAGCCTCCACACCTTCCTGGGTTTTATCGCACTGGGTGCCAAGATAGCAGTAGAGGGTGGCGGGAGTGCGGTTGAAGACATCCCAAGTGAATCGGCCCATGGTGGAATAGCCGAGCGAGCGGAACTCGCGGATTTCCTGGAACACGATACTGTTCATGCCACCACCGAAGTACTCATTGAAGAGTTCTACGGCAGCCTGGTCCTTGGTGTTGAAGTCTCCGCTCATCATATAGAACATGATATCGCTCTGGAGGAATTTCTTGTTGGTGCAATAATAAACCTGGTTCTTGTCGGCCTTCTGGTACTGGAATGCGCGGCGAGGCATCACCTTCACATCATCGCGCACGAAACCGCATTGGCGCATCAGCTGGCAGATGTCTTCGGGGTCGGTATTGCCAGAGAAAGTGGCATAGCCGTTGCGACCGAAAATCTGCGCCACCTCATCCTGCAACTGCACACCGGTACGCTTGCCCCATTCCTTGTAGGGAGTCATGCGCAGGCCCTCAGAATTCTGACCCAAAGTCACATATCCGCGAAGGGCACGGAACCAAGTGCTAGCATCATTTTTGGCCTGCTTCTCGCCGGCCTTCATATCATCCAGCATCTTAGCAATCTGCTTCTGGTCGTGGTTGGGGTTGAAAACCCAATGCGAAGCCAGGGCCATAATGGTGTCGATGTTTTGTTCCAGGCCAGTGATGTGCAGAGTGCTCTGATCGTTGCCGGCAGAAATCCACACAGAGCCACCAAACTGATTCATCAGCTGGTTGAATTCCTGCAAGTTCATATTGTCGCAACCGATGGCCTCTTTATACTGAATGGCGCGCTCAATGTCGGGATTGTCGATCTGGCCATAGTTGTAGCCAATCTCCAGTTCAAAGATATTGTTCTTGGGGTTGCCACAGCTATACAGTTTGGCGTTGGGAGTAATCTGAGTGGTGACCACATCTTTCTTGAAATCAACAACCTGAGGACGGATGGGATCGGGGCGATTGCTTTCAATCATCTTGGCAAAAGCCGATTTCTCGCCCTGATTCTGAGCCTCCAGATGATCCCAGTCAGGCTTGACAGCTGCGTCATGCGAGGGGAAACCCATTTTGGAGCGCACGAGAGTGCAGTGGTCCTTGTCGAAATATTTGTTGGCAACCTCCATGATTTCCTCACGGGTGAGCTGCATCCAGCGTTCGTTATCGCGCTGCCACTCAGCATAATCGGAGCCCTCTAGTTCGAGATTGAGCAGCAAGCTAGAGATAGAGCTATAGCTCTCCACACTGCGCTGAAGTTCCACCTGGAAGGCCACCTTGATGCTCTGCATCAGCTCGTCGGAGAATCGGCCCTGCTTGATGCTATCAAGGCAGTCCCAGACCACCTTCTCTGCATCTTCATGGCTCTGACCGATGATATTGGGCGCATAAAGAACCACGTTGCTGCCAGCGTCTTCCAACGAGAGAGGCATGAGCTGGGCCATCATCAGTCGGCCATCACTGGTGGCCTTGTCCAGCAAGCCGCTACCGCCGCCCAAGATGCTGCCCAGCATCTGCAGAGGCAGATAGTCGCAATCGTGGTTTGACACACCGGGGAACACCATGATGCCAACTTTGATGGGTGTTTGTTTCACATTCACAACCTTTTGGTTCTCAAACTTGGGGAGGTCATATTTCGCAGGCTCAGGCAGGGTGCCGCTACGCCATGCAGAAAATTTGCTTTCCACCAGGCTGCGAGCCTCGGCCGAGTTGAAATCACCCACCAAGATGAGGGTCATATTGTTGGCCACATAGTAGGTGTCGAAGAATTTCTGCATCTCGCTGGGCTGGGGATTCTTGAGATGGTCAGCCAGGCCGATGACATCGCGGCTATAGGGATGGTTGCCGAAAGACTCGGTGAAGAGGTTGCGAGTGAAGTCGTACATAGGCCGGTTCTCATACATATTCTTCTCTTCGTACACAGCCTCCAACTCCGACTGGAAGAGGCGGAAGACAGGGTTGCGGAAGCGTTCCACATACACATCCATCCAGTTAGCCAGCTGATTGGAAGGCAAGGTGTTGAAGTAGACGGTGTAGTCGTAGCTGGTGCCGGCATTGAGGCCTGTGCAGCCCATCTTCTGCAGGATGGCATCCACCTCGTTGGGAATGGCATACTTAGAAGCAGCGATGTTCAGGCGGTTGATTTCCTTCTGAATGTCGTGGCGCTTAGCCACATCCTGGGTGGCATGCAGTTGGTCATAGGCCTGGCTGATGCTGTCCAGGTAGACTTTCTCGGCCTTCCAGTTGGTTGTGCCGATGCGATCGGTGCCCTTGAACATGATGTGCTCGAAATAGTGAGCCACGCCGGTGGCGTTAGGATTTTCGTTCTTGCTGCCGGCATGCACCACCACGCAGCCGTGCACCTTGGGCTGGCTGTGCTCCTCGCAGAGTATCACCTTCAGTCCGTTTTTCAATTTGAAGGTTTCCACCTTCACAGGTTGCTGAGCCCACGCTACGGTAACGGCCATCAGCAACGCCAATGCTAAAAATATTCTTTTCATATTATATATAATGTTTCAATAATCTGATAACGCACATCAGGACTATTTATTGCGCATCGCCCTGACTTTGGTTCATCATTTGTTCCACTTCCTGCAGGGTGATGCCGAGCATCTTCATGCGCTGGAAAAAGTATGGCAATTCGTCCTCTATGAAACTCTGGCGGTTGAGTTTGAGGATGCGGTTCTGCGCCTTGGGGCTGACAAAATAGCCCACGCCACGGCGGTTGTAGATGATTTCGGCACCCTGCAAGTGATCGAAAGTCCGCATCACAGTGTTGGGATTCACTGCCAGTTCTGCCGCCACATCGCGCACCGAGGGGATGCGCTCATCCTCTTTCCATTCGCCTGCCACGATGCGCTCGCACAGCTGGTCAGCAATCTGCAGATATATTGGTTTCTGTTTTTTAAAATCCATAGTATTAAAGGATTATTTGCTATCGGCGAAAATCAAAAAGACTTTCACTTCTTGTTTTCGATAATCTTAATGTTCAACTTACCCGACACCGCATTCATTTCCACTTCGCAAGCGCCATCGCCAAAGACAGAGTAGCGCTTTTCTTTACGGGATATTGGCAGCTCGCTATTCAGCTCGGCAGCCACTCCATTCAACTCGCAACTCAGTCCGGCATCTTCGGGCACGTAGAAGGTGCTCACCGACGACACGGTATTGATTTCCACATTGTTCGGCAGTTTGTTCCAACAGGCGTCGATGGTGGTGCTCACACAATTCACCTCCAGACCGGCGCACCTCCCACCTTCCAGCACCAAACTGCCACCCACCGTATTCACTTCCAAATCGTCGCACCGCACATCGTTCAGGATTATCACAGCGCCAGTCTCGTTAATCTCCACATCGTCCAGCGCCACACTGCGAGGCACCTTCACATGCAGAGTCTTCTGGAATCCATCTTTGAATTTGACGCCAGACTTGGCATATTGGATATTCAGCGTTCCATCCGGCTTGTGCCAGTAATACATTGTGGTGTTCTCATCAGTGGTCCAGTCGCACTCCTCATAGAACTCTACAAAATCACCATCGTACGCCTCAACTATCACACTGTCGCCGAGCCACGTGATATTCAAGTCGTCAACAGGTTTGTCCAACTTGGCTCCGCCCATTGTATATTCGCCCTGATGTTCATAATCCGAGCGCTTATCTGCATCCTTGAAATTATCCAAGCGGAAGCAACCGCACATCAGCAGCGCTACCAAAACACTTATTATCGCATTGTATTTCATACCATTTGTCATTTGATGTTAATATTTCATTTTCTTCAAACGGAAATAGGTCCACACAAGCAACCCCGCACACCAGACCACATTCCATGCGGTGGCACCCCAGGTCACAATATTGAAGAATTGCTCAGGGTAAGCCTCTAGGCGGGCAACCCAGTGTTCCAAATTCATATTCATTCGCACCACAGCCAAGAGGGGAAACTCAAGAATAGACAGTCCAAAGTTGAGCGCCCAGAGAGCCAAGAGGGTGAAGATGAATTTATGATTCTTGAAGATTGTGTTGGTGAAGATGAACACCACCTGCGAAGACAAAAAGCTAAGCAATACCAGCACTAAGAATCGGCCGCCAAGGAAGAAGTCGGACAAGAACGACATCTCGCCAGGCATATAGGCCAACAAAGATCTGTAGTCCTGTGTCTGCCAAAGATAGGATTTGAAAGTGCCAAAGGGCAGCAACGAGAGCAAAATGTCGCACAGCGCCACACCAAGACAAAAGAGCGCAGGGGCTATCACAATGCAATGCAGCAACATACTCAGATATTTTTCCAGATGCGAGGCCGGCAGCATGGCAAAGTATTGGCCCTGCTTTGGCTGGTTGACCGAGCGGTACATAACCGAGGGGAACATGGCGCAGAGGAACATGGCCAAGAACCCGATCAGACCTTGTCGAACCTCGGGGATAATCTCGGCACCACTGGATGCAAATGGGAAAGCCAGCAACCAGACAGCCACAGGAACACAAGCCAGCACCAGCATCAATTTGCCGGCACGAGACCAAATATTCATAAAATCTTTACGGACCACTTTGCAGAATCTAGTCCAATCAAAATTATTATTCATAGTATCGTAGATTTTAGATTTAAGTTATTACTGATGGCGACAAATCACATTATAGATCAAAGAGTTGCTTGATGGTCTCGCGGTTGCGAAGCACGGCATTAAAAAGGCCCTCGATGTTCACCTGGCTTTCCTCGCCAGTGCGGTTGACGGTAACATTCAGGCAGCCACCAGGCTGAGGCTCGCTATAGAGCGCATCGACCGCGGGAGCTGAATCGTAGCTGAAGTATAGCTTCTCGGTGATGGTCTGCAAATCGGCATTCAGCAGCACGGCATCGTGCGACAAGATGATGATGGGATCAATCAGATTTTCCACATCCTTCACCTGATGGGTGGAAATAACTATGGTGGTGTTCTCGTCGGCACGGTTGAGCAGCAACTTGCGGAAATCGGCCTTGGAGGGAATATCCAGCCCATTGGTGGGTTCGTCAAGCAGCACATAGTCGGTGCCAAGTGCCAGTGTACAAGCCAATAGCGACTTCTTCTGCTGGCCATACGACATCTCGCTGAACTTGCGTTCTGAATCAACTTCCATCTGCCGCATCATTTCCAAGAAACTGCCGCGGTTGTACTTGGGATAGAAGGGGGCAAACTCCTCCACATACTTGCCAGGAGTGGAATTCTCGGGCAGCGTCACCGAGTCGGGCAGAAAGATGATGTTCTCCAAAAACGATGGCTGGCGGTCAAAAGAATCGGCACCATCCACGCGGCAAGTGCCCTTGCAAGGCTTCTGCAGACCGCTGATAAGCTTCAGCAAGGTGGTCTTTCCAACTCCGTTCTCGCCCAGCAGACCGTAAATATTGCCCGGTTTCAGCTCCATCGTGATGTTGTGGAAAACCGGCGTTTTCTTATAGCTAAAATCCAAATTTTTAATTTCTACCATAATATTTTTCTTTTTTTGTTTTACTTCAGTTAACTGTTGCTCAACTATTTAATTGTTTTATTGTAGTGGTGTATTAGCTTACTAATACACTGCAAATATACAACATTTTTCTTACATACAAAACTTTTTTCAAAAAAAATTGGATTTGGTCGGACTCACGGCTGGTTTTCCCGGAATGCGGCAATCATAGTTTTTCATACAAAGAGGACGCAACTGCATCGCTCAATTAATTCAGGAAACATGATTCTTGATGTAAAATCCCCCGCCGAAGATGCTCGGCGAGGGATTTAGAAACGCACTAAGGCGTAGATTATCATTAGAATACGAGATCGTTGGGACCGAGGGTGATGGTGCTGTACTGGCTGCGAGCCACAACAACAGTTGCATTGGGGTTCATGGTCTTAACGCAAGTCTGGCCAGTTGCGTTGGTAAAGGTGAACGTGAGGCCCTGATAACTGCCTGCAGGCACGGGGACATAGAAGTCGTGGCCGTTGGCAATGTTCTGATTCTGAGTGCATCGCAGTGTTACGCTATTGCCGTTATTGTAGCTTTCGTCAAACACGAGCGAAGGAACACCGGCATTATCAATCACGATGATACCCTTACCCGACATGGGCTCGGAGGGTGAAGAAATGCGGATGCTGCGGATGCTGGTGTTGGCTGTGAGGCGCAGGCGGATTACACCAAGCAAGTTCTTGAAACGCAGATTGGTAGTCTCGGATTTAGCAAACATGGGGAAACCACGAAGACGACCATCGGGCGAGGTGTACTGCGAGGGGAAGATGGCAAAGGGAACAACCTCCTGACCAGCAAGTAGCTGGTCGAGGACACTCTGTGCCGACATGAAATTGAAATAGGACACAGGGTAGAACGCATAGAACGGTGCGTCATCGTCGCTCAGCGGAGTGGTGGGGAACACACGGTTGAGACCCACAACAGGACGCACATTGAAATTGGGAATTTCGGTGAAAACAGCCTCACTGGGATCGTCCTGCACCGTAGCCGAGAAGAAGCCGCCGCTGTAGCGAGCCAGCGCGGTGCCGCTAGCATTCAGTTCAAAACCTTCGCCAAAGACCACAATCGTATCGCCGTTGACCCAGTGCAGACCCGATTCGAAATCAAAATCCACCTTGGCCATATCCGAAGCCTCTTCCAGTGTGGCAGAGAACTGCATACCGGAATTCTGTTCGTCTTTCTGACAAGAAGACATACCCGCAGCTAAAAGTGCAAGGGCAAAGAATGTTGTAGTAATCTTTTTCATAATCAATCGCTTTAATGGTTAGAAAATGCCTCCGTCGTAGTTGTTGCCGGAGTTGCCGAGGTTCTCAATGTTCGAGTTGTCCTGGTTGCCGCTGAAAGGGCTCAGCGCAAAACCATTCTCCACGGCTGCCTCTACAATGCGCAGCTCAGGAGCTTCATAAGTCTTCATTTGAGTATTCTTTTTCATAATACCAATATTTAAATTATTGAACAAACAAATTATCATCCAATACCTTGTAGAAACAATTCACCACCATCTCCACAAATATTTGAATTTGCAAATATACAAAATAAAAATGAAATACAATATATAATTAACATTATGTAATCTCTAAAATTTGTTTTTCTAACCAAGCAAGCTTGGCTAGAAGGACTGAAAGACGAAGATTTTCAGTGAAAATCCGAGAAAGTCATTGTTAATCAGAAATTATTAATAACTAGCAATTTCTGATAATTTCTTTCAGTTCATAAGTTTCGCTTGCGAAACTTAGATTATCTAATTTTTAGAGGTCACCATTAAATATTCTCAACCTTCTTCCTACTCAAATCAACAGCGCCGCACTGAGTCCAGTGTAACTTCGCTATTGCCTCGCTTGAGGAACACTCACCCGAGCGATGTTCCTCGGCACATTCATCCACCTCAAAGACATCATCCAGAAAGAAAAAAAAGCCAACAAGGGAAATATTCAAAAAAAAAATTGTAACTTTGCATCGAAATTAAAACAACAATATCATGAAGAAATTATTGAGTTACAGCTTATTACTTATTGCAATGTTCGCTCTTTTTACCGCTTGCGGACAGAAAAAAGAAGCCAATCCTATTGACGAACTCGGCACTTTGGTGCAGGATATGCAGCTCAACGCCAACAGCTACACCTCCGAGCAATGGCATGACGCTTTCAACACCTACAACGCTATCTGCCAGCGCCTTGCTAACAAGGAGGTCGACCTGAGCGAAGAAGACCAGAAGACTCTGGACAAGTACTGTGCGGACTTTACCGCCATCTACACCGCTCATAACCCCAGCGAAATCAGCCAGAACGCCATCGTTGAACCCCTGATTGAGGGCGAGGATATCAGCGACCTTTTCGAATAGTCCAATACTTTTCATGGCCGCACCACGGCCTATAAA
>JAZLLD010000104.1:0-24966 GCA_045597945.1 Bacteroidales bacterium | reverse complement strand
GGTGCTGCTTGCACGCTGGTGGGCATGTATATGCGAGGCCATTATATCACGGCTGCCGAATTTGCTGCCTTGCAGGCTCAAGGTGAGGCTTTGCCTAGCGGCATAGGCGTTATCGAGACTTCGCTCCAGGCTTTCCCCGCCTTTGTGCTTAACCACATGCCCGCATGGCTGGGAGGAATTGCGCTAGGAGCTATGATTGTGAATATCTTAGGTTGCGGAAGCGGATTATCGCTTGGTGCGGCCACCATCATGGTTCGCGATGTGATTCCCGTCTTCTCATCGCTCAGGAAAAAGAAGGTTGCGACATCTTCGCAACTTGCCCAGACCCGCCTTTCCATCGTGGCCATTCTCTCGTTGGCCGTCATCGTGGCATTGTCGGTCAAAGGTGCGTTTATCAACGATTTAGGCTTTCTCTCGTTGGGACTCAGAGCTGTGGCTTTGCTGTGGCCACTCAGTTTCGCGCTCTTCCTGCCGGGTCGCATCAATCCGCTCAGCATTCTTCCGGCCATGGTTGGCGGCACGGCCACCATACTTTTGGCCAAAAGCCTCAGCCTTCCGGCCGACCCGGTCTATTATGGCTTAGGCTTCAGCCTCTTGGTTATTGCCGTGCTGCAAAAGAAGAAAAAGTAGTGCTGCGATTTGAAAATGGCATAATGGCATAATAGCATAATGGCATTTTTCGCCGTGGAGAGGACGCGGAGAAAACCCATCGAAGTCCCAGTGAAGACCCAGTGTAAGCCCAGTGTGAGCCCGCTCATTCTACGGGGTAGATTCGCTCTCTAGGGTGGGGAAGGGGCGAGGGTGCGCTGGAGGATGAAATCTTTCTTGGCAGGATTTTGCAGTATTTTTTTTGTATATTAAAAAAAAGTTGTATCTTTGCATTGGATTATTGTGGGGGCAAGAGCCCCCCTTTTTATTGCTTATGATAGACAAATTCAAGGTTTTAGACATCATCAAGGAGTCGCTGGAAGGCAGCGATAAGTTTCTTGTAAACATGAAAATCACCCCCGATAACCGCATTTTTGTGGATATCGATGGCGATAATGGCATCAATATTGACGACTGCATCCTGCTGAGCCGCACGATTGAGAATCAGCTCAACCGCGACGAGGATGATTTTGAGCTGAATGTGTCGTCAGCAGGTGCCGACTCTCCGCTGAAGATGCCCCGCCAGTATCGCCGCCACGTGGGCCGCGTGTTGGCTGTGGAGACTTTTGACGACACCACTTTCGAGGGTACGCTGACCCAGTGCGACAATGAGACTTTCGTGCTGCAGACCAAGGGTACTAAGAAGGTTGCGCCCCAGGTGCTTACGTTCAACTATGCCGACGTTCGCACGGCCAAGGTGGTGCTGAAGTTCTAACCTTCATATAATTAGGATTATTAAACGTTACAAATATACAGTCAGATGAAGACGCTAGACCTGATTGATTCCTTCTCGGAATTTAAAGAATTCAAGAATATCGACCGCGAGACGCTGATGCACATCCTGGAAGAGGTTTTCCGCGCTGCCCTGGCCAAGCGCTACGGCACCGAGGATAATTTCGACATTATTGTGAACATCGACAAGGGCGACCTGGAGATTTTCCGCAACCGCACCATCGTAGAGGATGATGAGCTCGAGGACGAGAACCTGGAGATTGCCTACAGCGAGGCTATCAAAATTGAGGCCGACTTCGAGGTGGGCGAAGAGCTCTCTGAGCCTATCTATATGACCGATTTCGGCCGCCGCGAAATCCTGGCCATCCGTCAGAATCTCGTGAGCAAGATTCAGGACTATGAGAAATCCCTCATCTTCCAGAAATATAAGGAGAAAGTCGGTGAGGTCATCGTGGGCGAGGTCTACCAGCCCTGGAACAAGGAAGTCCTCATTCAGGACGAGGAAAAGATCGAACTGGTGCTGCCCAAGAGCGAGCAGATTCCCAGCGACCGTTTCCGCAAGGGCGACACGGTTCGCGCTGTGGTGCTGAAGGTGGAGATGAAGAACAACAATCCCGTGATTGTCCTGTCCCGTACTTCCCCCATCTTCCTGGAGCGTCTTTTGGAGGCCGAGGTGCCTGAGATTTACGACGGTCTCATCACCATCCGCAACATCGTTCGCATCCCCGGCGAGCGTGCCAAGATCGCTGTCGAGTCTTATGACGACCGCATCGATCCCGTGGGTTCTTGCGTAGGTATCAAGGGTAACCGTATCCATGGTATCGTCCGCGAGCTCCGCAACGAGAATATCGACGTAATCAACTATACTCCCCGCCTGGAGGTCTTTGTGGCTCGCGCCCTGGCTCCCGCCAAGATTACTTCGCAGCGTGTGGATGAAGAAAATAAGAAGATTGACGTTTATATGGAGCCCGACCAGGTGTCTCTGGCTATCGGTAAGGGCGGTTGCAACATCAAGCTGGCTAGCAAGTTGGTCGGCTACGACATCGATGTTTACCGCACCGGCGACGAGGACAGCGATGATGTGGATCTGAAGGAGTTTTCCGACGAGATCGACAAGTGGATTATCGATATCCTCATCAAGATTGGCTGCGACACTGCCAAGAGTGTGCTGGCCCTCAGCAAGGAGGACCTCATCAAGCGCACCGACTTGGAAGAGGAGACCATCGACGATGTGATCCGCATCCTGCAGTCCGAATTCGAGGAATAACCAACATAAACCGTTGGGTGCGCATGCCTTATGGCGGCAGCACCCAACTCTACAAAGCCTCACGCCAGGCTGTCGAGAGTAGCTGGCTCTCAAAAACGCATTAAAAACATAAAGGAGGGTTCGGAAGAATCCGCCAAGAAAAGAAAGGAGTGTAAATATGGCAGAAACAAAAGGAACAAGACTCAAAAAAGCAGCCACTGAACTGAATGTCGGCATCAATACTATTGTCGATTTCTTGGCTAAGAAAGGTCATCAGGTCGAAATGAACCCTAACACCCGTCTGACGGACGAGCAGTACGACCTCATTGCCGCCGCCTTCCAGGGCGAGCGTGCCGTGAAGGAGCAGGCCGACCGTATCGAAATCACACCCAGCAGCAGCAACGTGGTTGTGGAGGCTGATCTTGAGGTGGAAGATTCCAAGGACGAAGTTGAAGAGGTGATTATCAAGAATTATAGCTCCGCTACCGAGGCCAAGGGCGGCCATCAGCCCGTCGAAACTGCCGACACTCCCGACGAGACCCCAGCCCCCGCTCCAGCCGAAGAGCCTGAACCCGAGCCCGTGGCCGAGAAAGAAGAGCCCGTGGCTGAGTCTGAGCCCGAAGTGGTGCCCCAGCAGGTAGGCGAGTTGCGTATGGTCGGCAAAATCGACCTCGACGCGATCAACTCTAAGATGCGTCCCGACAAAAAGAAGAAGGGCAAGTCTGAGAAGAAGGAAGAAAAGAAAGAAGAGAAGAAAGTCGAGAAAAAAGCCGAGCGTCCCGCACCTAAGGCCGAACCCCAGAAGCAGTCCGAGCCTAAGGCCGAGGCTCCCAAACCAGCGCCCAAGGTAGAGGCGGCCGCTGCCGCCGTGGCAACCGCCGCTGTCGCAGCTGCACCCGCAGCTCCTGCCAAGACCGAGCCTGAGTTCATCGAAACTCAGTATCAGAAACTTGAGGGTCCCAAGCTGGTAGGTAAGGTCGACCTCTCTCAGTTTGAGAAGCCCAAGCCCAGCGCCGCCGACAAGAAGAAAAAACGCAACCGCATCAAGGGTAAGAAGGTGGATACCAACGAGGCAGCAGCCGCTAAGCCCACCAACAACGGTGGTGGCAACAACGGCAACGCCCAGCCCAAGCCCGCCAACAACAACACCGATGCTAAGAGCGAGAAAAACGAGAAGAAAAAGAAGAAAGAGAAGAAACCCGTGAAGACCGAGATCGACGACAACGAAATCGAGAAGCAGATTCGCGATACGTTGGCCCGCCTCAGCCCCATGGGCAAATCAAAGACTTCTAAGCATAATCGTGAGAAGCGCCAGAAGGTGCATCAGCGTATTGAAGAGGAACAGCTCAACGAGATGGAGAGCCAGAAGACTTTGCAGGTGACCGAATTCGTTACCGCAAACGAGTTGGCCACCATGATGTCGGTTCCTGTCACTCAGATTATCAGCACCTGCATGTCTGTGGGTATCTTCGTCAGCATCAACCAGCGTCTGGATGCTGAGACCATCAAGCTGATTGCCGATGAGTTCGGCTTCGAAATCAATTTCGCAAGTGCCGACGTTATCGATGAATTGAATAAGATTGAAGAGGAAGACCGCCCCGAGGACCTCGTTCCCCGCAGCCCTATCATCACCGTCATGGGTCATGTCGACCACGGTAAGACCTCTTTACTCGACTATATCCGCAAGACCAATGTCATCGCCGGCGAGGCTGGCGGTATCACCCAGCATATCGGTGCTTACGAGGTGCAGACTGCCGACGGCCGTCGCATCACCTTCTTGGATACTCCTGGCCACGAAGCATTTACTGCCATGCGTGCCCGCGGTGCCAAGGTGACCGATATCGCCATCATCGTCATCTCTGCCGACGATAAGATCATGCCTCAGACTGTTGAGGCTATCAACCACGCCCAGGCTGCCGGTGTCCCCATCGTGTTCGCTATCAACAAGATCGATAAGCCCGGTGCCGACCCCGACCGCATCAAGACTGTGCTGGCCAATATGAACCTCCTCGTTGAGGAATGGGGTGGTAAGTATCAGAGCCAGGATATCTCGGCTAAGAAGGGTATCAACGTGGAAGAACTTCTTGAAAAGGTTATCCTCCAGGCCGATATCATGGAGCTGAAGGGCAATCCCAACAAGCGTGCCAAGGGCACCGTGCTCGAGAGCTCGCTGGACAAGGGCCGTGGCTATGTGGCCAAGCTGCTTGTCGAAGACGGTACCATCAAGAAGGGCGACCCCATCGTGGCCGGTGCTATCAGTGGCCGTGTGCGTGCCATGTACAACGAGCGCAACCAAGAGGTTCAGTCCGCAGGTCCTTCACAGCCTGTGCTGCTTCTCGGTCTGACTGGTGCTTGCCAGGCTGGCGATACTTTCAACGTGATGGAGAGCGAAAAAGAGGCCAAGGATATCGCCGCCAAGCGTACTCAGCTCCAGCGCGAGCAAGGTCTCCGCACCATGACTCGTGTCAACCTCGAGGAAATCGGTCGCCGTATTGCTATCGGTAACTTTAAGGAACTCAATATCATTGTTAAGGGTGACGTGGACGGCTCTGTCGAAGCACTGTCCGACTCCCTCATCAAACTCTCCAACGAGGAAATCCAGGTCAAAGTCATCCACAAAGCCGTGGGTCAGATTTCCGAGTCCGATGTCATGCTGGCTATGACCTCCGATGCCATCATCATTGGCTTCCAGGTGCGTCCTTCCGTGGGTGCGCGCAAGATGGCCGAGACCGAGCAAGTCGACATCCGCCTCTACAGCATCATCTACGACGCTATCAATGAGTTGAAGGATGCTATCGAGGGTATGCTCTCGCCCGAGACCCAGGAGAAGATTGTTGCAAACCTCGAAATCCGCGAGACCTTCCGCATCAGCAAGGTTGGCACCATTGCCGGCTGTATGTGCTTGGATGGCAAGATCACCCGCCAGCACAATGTGCGTATCATCCGCGACGGTATCGTGGTCTACACTGGCAAACTTGCCTCGCTGAAACGCTTCAAAGACGATGTCAAAGAGGTTGTTGCCGGCCAAGACTGCGGTTTGAACATCGAGGGCTTCAACGACATCAAAGTTGGCGACATCGTAGAGGCATACGAGATTATCGAAATCAAGCGCAAGCTCTAAGTTTTAGTGAAGTAGTGAATTGTGAATCGTGAGGCAGCCCCCAATTCACAATTCACTCATTCATAATTCACTGAAAGCTCAACAACTCAACAAAAATAAGCTCTGATAGTTCAATGGATAGAATAACTCTCTCCTAAAGAGTAGATCCGGGTTCGATTCCCGGTCGGAGTACTTCTCAGAAAACAGTGATGAGAGAACAGACATTTGTCCGATCGCTCATCATTGTTTATTTTTCCGTGAATCTTGCGGTATCCTCAATTCACCATTCACCATGAGAAGGCAAGCATCCAGTGGAGGCTTGCCGATAGCGAAAACGCCCCCCGCGGTCGCTAGCTTCCTTGATGGAAGCCTTCCCAAAAGTCCCTCACTTTTGGGAGCATGCATGTGTTTTTTCGATTTTTCCAAGTTTTGACCTTCACTGGTTGTCGCATACGGCTATCGTCAGATCACCTCAACGACAAAGTTTAGGTTATGAAAACAGTTAGTGGCTTAGGCGTTGCAGGAACAACTAAGCCACTATGCTTTTCATTTCCCCAATCAGTCGCTCACAATAAAGTTGAATGATTAATGCGGAAAATCCAAGGATGTTAAGTCGGTCTAAATCCGACTCAACATCCTTGATAGCAAGTGCCATTCTAACCCCAAATCAACTAAATGTCCTTAAGAAAGAAATCTAATTCTACCCAACAGCACTGAGAACAGGATTCAAATAATCCTATAACACGTAACAAATAACAGTTGGACTATAAGAGCCTCATTTTTACCGGAATATTATTTATTATATGATCTAAAAAAACGTCAATATTATAGTTTTCTGTTGCAGAATAATATATGGGTTTAGGGATGCGCAACTTAGTGTCATTGTAAATTCTTTGTCTTAAAGAATTTGAGAACTCATCCAAATATGACACTAATGAATATTCTGGAGTATGGCGACTATAGTCCCAATTCCGCCCCTTCATAGCAATGTCGGACTGATTTATGGCTACTAATACTCTATCTCCACTAATATTGGGTAGTATCACCTTCTCCAGCAACCTAGTAGTAGTCCCCAAATCCCTCTTAGAACCCTCAATGATAACTACTACCATATCCAAAAAAGCGCGGCCATTACTAGCCAACCAAGGCCTTCTCAAAAGCTCTTTTATCTTCCTCTCATGCACAGCGTCTTTCCCAACGCCATCACCTAAGCCAGGTGTATCCCATAAACGAAAGTAAGGATTCAGCATATATGAATTTATCTTCATCGTCTCGGGGTTCACACCCTCTCCAACTTTAGCAACAGGTGCTTGTAATAAAGAATTGAGTGTAGTAGACTTTCCTGCCCCAGTTACACCAGTAAGCATAATATCCAAGCAAGGTTGATTCAATGATTCCAACCTTGTCTGGATATCATACTTCCGATATATCGTAGGATTTATTCTTTGCATTTGTAGACGGATTCAAGATGATTAACCATTTCTACATACAAAGCCTTGCAACTCTCATTCTCCCCTTTCTCAATATATGCCAAACAAGGAGCAAGATACTTATCATTGATCTCTTGGTAAATCTTCTCATGATCTGATTCATTATCAATTGCCTCTACTAATGCAGGAGCTGTTGCATAGTAACGTTCCACAAGTTCCTTTCCATCGGGCTGTTCAAGCAACCAATTATCACGGAAATTGCGAAACATAGTTAATTCATAGCAGTCATCACCTTTGCCAAATTCTTTACAAGTGGCAGTAGTGATATAGCATTTGCTCGATACCCAGCCGCCAATAGCACCAATAGCTCCACCAATTAACGCGCCCACAGGTCCTGCCACAGCTGCACCAATCGCAGCACCGCCACCGACTCCACTTAACACAGCCTTAGTCGCACTACGTTTAACTGTCTCACGAGTTTCTTGACCGTAATCTCGTTCATTAGCCAGACGACTATCCTGAGACATGGATTTTTGATTCACAGGTGTATAAACAAAAATACGCTTTTCTTCTGGAGCTTTTGAAACTATATAGAAAAGTAGTTTTTGCAGATTATAGGAAGGATCCTGAGGTTTCCCTTTTTCTTTAAATCCTGCACTATAATAAATTGGTTCGACTTTCACACCTGTAGAATCATAAATTCTTTTTCTCACCGAATCAACCTTCTCCTCCAAGAATTTCACCAATTCTGGCATAGGTACATTATTCTCATAATCCCAATTGCGACCTTTCATTGCCACATCGGCCTGATTGATAGCAACAAGTATACGACCTTCTTTATTATCGCCGAGATTAGGGATAATAACTTCGTTAATCAGCTCATAGGATGTACCAAGGTCACGAGAACTTCCATCCAAAATCACCAAAACCAGATCAATCAAAAGATTACCATTCTTGTCTTTTTCGTGAAGTTTATTGATAATGTTTCTCGAATGGCGTGCATCTTCATCTTTACCATCCCCCAAACCAGGAGTATCCCAAATAATCAAGTTTCCAAGATCATAACACTTAATATCCTGTGTTTCCGGATTAGAACTAGTGCCTACTTTTGCTTTTTCCGATTCAAAAAGCGCATTAATGGTGGAACTTTTTCCACAACCCGTGGCACCAGTTATCATAATATTCATTTTCTGTTCATACAACTTACGAATATTAATCTTCAACTGACTTTTTACGTTCAATGGCAATTTGTCATCACCATCAATGTAAGCCTCTAACTTACCTAACTGTTTCGAACTATCCATATTCTAGAATTAATTTACAATATTCGTTTAAGGAAATTAACCACCTTACTACCGATTCTGCCAATCGGTCCTGGAATAAGGGCTACTAATGGAGCAATAGCATTTACAATCTTCGTTCCCTTCAAAACGACATTCTTGGCAGTTGACCAAAAATTGTTTTCCGTTTCTTCCGCATAGTCCATACCCCCATCATTATGCCGCCAAACCGTTGGATCCTCATTAATCTTATCAATATATCCAAATCGCTTCTCTTCAGGGGTATACTTTACAAGGAAGTGGAGTAACTTTGATAGATTAAACGGAGCAACTTGTTCCCCATCTTCTTTATATCCAGCACAATAATAAATTGGAGTAATATCAACTCCAGTGTCTTTATATATGCGCTCTTGGATCGATCGGACTTTTTGATCAAGGAACTCAACTAATTTAGGTTCTGGTTCATTGGTTTCATAATTCCAATTTCTACCTTTCATCGCCATATCGCACTGATTTATAGCCACCAAGATGCGGTTTTCTTTATCTTCACCCAAATTAGGAATAATAACATTATTAATCAACTCTCTCGAAGTACCCAAATCTCGAGAACCGCCATCCAATACAACCAGCACCAAATCTATCAAATACTCCCCATTGATATCCTTCTCGCGCAACTTCTTAACAATGTTCTTTGCGTGGACTTGATCTTCTTCATAGCCGTCGCCTAAACCTGGTGTGTCCCAGATAACCAAATTATCCATAATATATTTTTGGATTGTCATAGTCTCTGGATCAGGAGTAGAACCCACCTTTGCCACCTCTTCTCCAAAGAGTGCATTGATGGTAGAACTCTTTCCACTACCAGTTGCACCTGTTATCATTAGGTTTATCTGCTTACCTTTCAATCTAAGCAGATTTTCATGGATTCGAAGCTTGTCCTCTTCAGAAATATTCAAATTCTGAATAGCACTGGCTAATTCATCATAATTGGACATAAAATATTACTACCCTAAATCCGTGCCGGGCGCAACTTTTTTGCAAATTTGGCTCGGATTTGCGACTGAATTTCACAAAATACAAGAAAGTGGAGCCATCCATCCGAACACTTATTTCTATGTGTTGGGCTTGGACTCCCATAATGACAAAATAAGGTTAGTGAATTGCTCCACTGAACCGTATCGATATGCAACAAGCATATATACAATACAATGGAGACTTACATTCAAACCATTACTCTTGTCATTAGTTTGTGAAGTGTCCAAGTTCACACATACAGAATAAAGGCACAAATGCGTCTTTCTTGGTCAATTCTTCGCTCGAATCGACTATGCAAAGATACGAATATTTTTTGAATTGTCGATTTTTTTTTTGAACAGTGATTATCTGTCAGGGATAAGTGTAAAACTATGTGAAAGTTAATTTGTTGTACAATAATTGATTACGATAAAATTCGCAATAATTATCATTTCAATGAAAATGTATAATTAGAGGTTTCCAAGAATGAAATCGACACACTATGTTGGGTCTGTAGATAGTGTGTTGGCTCGCAGTAGCCTCGTTGTAGCTCCGTTGATTCTACGGGGTAGGTGCGGCTGGGAGAGCGGATTCACAAGGAGAGAATGTGTGGAAGCCTCAAGATATAGAATCTAGAATGGATTTTTGCATCTGTATGCACATTTGTGTGTAATCAATGTGTTATGTGATTCTATATTCTAGATTTATGGCTATAGCGGTGTGGCAAGCGGTAATCGTTTGTGCGAATGCCGATGTGCTATCAGCTGAATAACAGTCATTTGAAATCTTATCCGTCACGAGCATTTACTGCTGGATAATTTGGCGCAGATATAGAAAACGTATTCTATAAATTAAAGAATGTATTCTATAGGCAACATCTATTCAAAACAAGCAAATTCTAGAGCGGACAACTGCCCATTATAAAAATAGCATGTTATTTGATCCAGGCCACTTTCATCAATGATGGCTATGGTGTCCCTATTTATTTTGCGATTAAACAATGATTCACAATCTGCTTTGGTGCATCCAATACTAAGTCCATTCCTCAATGAAATCCCCGTGGCAGTCAACAAACCATGGCGGATAGTATATGTGTCTTCTTTCCAACAGATTGCAAAATATAAATCATCTTTCCAATATTCATCAATAACAACGGAATTCGCCTCCTCCTTGGCCATATGCCTGTCAAAACTTGATAAGAAATGTTTTAATGAGTCAATATCAAAAGGAGTTGACACCAAGTAACCGCCATATATTGTTGAATCTGTATTGAATATTTCCCTGAAAAAATCTGTTGGAGCAATTGTTGTGTCATTATCAACCATTGATATTCCGTCTTGTCGAATCTGTTGCTTAGGCGATTCGCATCCCACCAAACAGATAATTAGTATCACTTGGAATAAAAAAATGTGTGTTTTCATGCTGTGTTGTCCTTATAGTGAGGATAAACTCGTTCAAGATGCAAAAATACGCATTTTTTTTTATTTTGAGACTTTTTTCTACTTATATTTTTACAATTTTACATGCCTGTTTTACATTTTAGGATTGTTTAACAGGTGATGTATGTGCTGTAATTGATTGACATCTTTGTAAATATGCTTGGTTCTGTGCAATGTGGGTTGACTTTTGTAAAATGTAAAATGCAATTTCGGACAACCGTGGCGCTAAACTCCCAAAAACTTCAAAGTTGCATTTTACATTAGACAAATCTTTTGGTTTGCCGTATGCCTTTTGTTCTCTGCGGAGGTGCAGGTGGGTGCTTGGATTTCTGTGTCTTTATGATGATAGAGTGCTATTTGGCGAAGGAATGAGAGGCTCCGTTGAAGACCCGTTGAAGGCCCGTTGTAGACCCGCTCGTGAAACACTAGCTTGAGCGAGGTTTCACATGGGGTTCGGTTTTGTTTGGGTGCAAGAGATTTTGCTTTGAGTTCGGTTGCCCAAAATGGCTCAGTCTTGCGAGTGGAGGAAACAAAAGCCCCTGCCGGTGAATGACAGGGGTCTTGCGAAATAGTTAACGGATATGTTTTTGTTGTTGTTCTTGCTAGAGGATGTTGCCGAGTTGTTCTTTGATTTTCTCTAACTCGTCTTTCATCTCTACGACTAATTTTTGGATTTCTACGTGGTTGGCTTTGGATCCGGTAGTGTTGATTTCGCGTCCCATTTCCTGGACGATGAATCCGAGTTTCTTGCCGCTGCCTTCCTCGGTGTTCATGGTGGTGCGGAAATAGTCGATGTGCTTTTGGAGGCGGATCTTCTCCTCGGTGATGTCGAGTTTCTCAAGATAGTAGATCAGCTCTTGCTCAAAGCGGTTTTGGTCGACATCCTTGATGGCACTCTCGGCAAAGTATTTGCGGATACGTTCTTTAGCTGTCTCAATGCGCTCGCTTTCAAAGGCGGGTATCTGGCCGAGTTTCTGCTCGATGAGGTCGACGTGCTTGATGAAGTCGAGTTTCAGAATCTCGCCCTCGTGCTTGCGGAAAGCGTCGACTTCGGTGATGGCCTCGTTGATGTCAAGGGCCAGCTGGTTCCAGTCGGCTTCGGTCAGTTCGGTGCTTTCGGTCTTGGTCCAGACATCGGGCATGGAGATGACGGTTTCGAAGAGGCGGTCGTTGGCGCAGTTCAAGCCGGCAGCAAGGGCTTTGAGTTGGTTGTAACGCTCTGCAATGAGTGCTTCGTTGGCTTGGTTGCTGCTGGTGTTGTCGAGCTCTTCGGTGATGTAGATTTCGATCTTACCGCGTTCCAAGCGGTTGAGCATGCCGCGGATTTCCAACTCTTTGGAGCGGAGCAGGGCAGGGGCCTTGAAGATGATGTCGAGGGTCTTGCTGTTGAGAGTCTTTATTTCGATGGTGAGCTTTCTGTTGCCCAGGATGCATTGGCGTTGGGCGAAGCCTGTCATTGATTTCATGGTAGGGGCTTTCTGTTATTCTTTGATAAGTTCTTGGAATTTCGGGGTAGCAAGTGTTTTGTAGTCACCGCCTTCGTCGTAGATGAAGTAAACGGCCTGGATGTCGGGGTTGTCGGGATGCTGCTCTATGAATTGGAGCGATTTGTCCAAGCCCATGACCATGAATGCCGTGGCCATGGCGTCGGCATACCACGACTCTTTGCTGACGACGGACACGCTGAGGAGTGAGTGCTCGACAGGGCGGCCGGTGGCGGGGTTGATGGTGTGGGAATAGCGCACGCCGTCTTTCTCGTAGTATTTGCGGTAGTTGCCGGAGGTTACCACGGATTGGTCTTTGAGTTTCATGGCCACTTCCACTTCTTGCTGGCTGTATTTTGTCTCGGCGGGGCGTTCAATGCCTACGGTCCAGTTCTCGCCATTGGGTTTGGTGCCTTTGGCAATTACTTCGCCTCCGACGTCAATCAGGTAGCTGCTGATGCCGAGTCGGTCGAACATGGCGGCCAGCAGGTCGACTGAGTATCCTTGGGCTATTGCGTTGAAGTCGAATTCGATACCCGGTCTCTTGTCTGCAAGAATGAGGGTGTCGGTTCCCTCCACTCTGCTGTTGTCGTTGGCGATGAAATTCACGAGGCTGTCGATTTTCTCGGCCGATACGTCTTCGCGGTTTTTGAATCCGAAGCCATAAAGGTTGACCAGGGCGCCGATTTTGCAGTTGAAAGCGCCTTGTGTGTATTCATTTATCTGGACGGAGCGGCGCAGCAGGTCGGCGAACATGGGGTTGACGATGCTGTCTTGGCCGCTGTTGACGCGGCGGATGACCGAGTTCTCTTCCCAAAGCGAAGCCGTGAGGTCGAAATCGTTCAGCAAAGAGTCGATCTGGGGTTGGAGGTTGCGCTGTTGGTCGTCATAATAAATGATACTATAATATGTGCCTTGGGCTTGGCCTTGAATCTTGATGGGATTGTTTTTCTGTTGGCAGGATACAAGGCAGAGCAGAGCAAGGAGGATTGGAAGTGTAAGGTGTCGCATCTTAACTCTTTAATAAAAAGCGTCCGACACTTGGTGCCGAACGCTTTTGCTGTTGCACTAATTACGATTATTTAGTGATGACGAATTTGCGGATGATGGTCTCGCCGTTCTGGAGTTTGAGGCGCATGGTGTAGGTGCCCTTGCTCAGGTTGGAGAGGTTCATGAGAGCCTTGGTGCCGAGGTTGTAGTTGACAACCACCTGCTGGCCAAGGGTGTTGAAGATGGCAACCTCGTTGATGGCTTCAGCGCTTTCGATGTTGAGCTGGCCAACGGTGGGGTTGGGGTAGAGGGAGATGTTGGTGTTGTCGACGCCATTGATGCCGACGAAGGTCACGATGGTGATCCAACTGGTGTCGTGGCAAGCGATGTTGTTGGCAGCGTAGTTGATGGTTGCTTCAAGAGCTACATCGATGTTGCCGCTGACATTGGGGATGCGCAGGGTGTCGGCAGTGGAAGTCTGGTTGCCGTAGGTCCATTTGTAGCTAGCACCTTCAGTGCAGGTGGGGTAGAGGACTGCGGTGTCGCCAGCATTGAGGTGCCATTCGCCGTTGATGGCGCTGATGACGGGAGATGCGTTGACGGTGAGGATGAGGGTCATCATGCTGTCGCAGCCGAAGGTGTCGGTAGCGAATGCTGCGCTAGGATTGGTCTCGGGAGTTCTGTAGTAGACTTTCTTGTTGAGGTCCCAGTAGAAGCTGTCGCAAGCGTGAGCGTAGGTGGTGTCGTAACCGGATTTGTTGACGGTGACGTTCAGATGGATGGTGCTGTCGTAGCATCTAGCCCAACGACGGTCGGAGATGGTGGTGTCGAAGATGGTGCTAGCAGTGAATTTCTTGGTGGTGGAACCAGCGAAAGAGGAGATGATGTAGTTGATGGAGTTGCAACCGGTGATGGCGGTGTCGAGCTCAGGAGTGCGAGGAGTCTTGATCTTCAGGTTGAGAGTACGATAGGTGACGCACTGGGTGGTTCTGTTGGTGTCGAGGATGGAATAGATGCCGGTAGCGGTGTAGTCGGTACCGCGCCATTCCTTATGACCGCAAGCAGAGTCGGCAACCATAGCGGCGGTGTCGACGGTGATGGTCAGGTTAAGGGTGTGGATGGTGTCGCAGCCAACAACGGTGTCGGTGGTGGTGTGGGTGTAGACACCGGTCTCGTTGTAGTTGGTGTTGAACCAGTTGTAGTTACCGCAATGAGAAACGGTCTCGCTCTCATACATGGTGGAAGTGATGTTGAGGTTGAGCTGGTCGATATGGGTGCAGTTGTTACCGTCAACGGTGATGTAGGTGGTATCTTTGTAGATGCCGGTGTTGTGGTAGGTGTTGCCGTGCCAGGTGTAGCTGCCGCAAGCTCTAGCATTGCTGCTGACGGTCTCCTCATTGGGGATGACGATGAGAGCGGTGAACACGCTGTCGCAAAGGCCGGTGCCGGGCTGTGCGTAGACGGTGTCGGTGTAGGTGCCGGTCACGCTGTAGGTGGTGCCGCGCCAGTTGTAGGAGCAACGTTCGCTGAGAAGGGTCTCGGTAGAGTTGTAGGGGTTGTTGATAGTCAAGCTAAGTACGAATACGGTGTCGTCAGTAGCATTGACATAGGAGGTGACGGTGTCGTTAGTGTAGGTCTGGCCATTGACAGCCCAGGTGTAGGACTGGCAAGCGGAGACGGAAACAGGAATAATGGTTCGCTGAGCCATCATGGGCAGGAAAGCAGCAACCAATAACAGACTTAGTAATGCTTTTTTCATCTTGTGAAAATTAATTAATTTATCCTTTATTTATTTATTATCAATATATTATTGTTAATAGATGTTGCTCTTTGGAGCGCAACATCTATTGCAAAGATAGCAATTTTTTTTTAAATGATGATTTTTTTTTATAAAAATGTTTTTTCGGGCTGTTTTTTTGGGGCCGCTAGCGGTGCTTTTTTATCGGTCGGGAAGGGCGAATTTCGGTCAGATGAGGAGCGATTCTGCGTCTTTCATCTAGGCCAACACAAGTGTTTGTCAAAAAGAGAGGCCGACTCGCAGCGAGTCAGCCTCTCTATGATGTTAGATGAGTATCAGCTCGGCAATGTTCTCCACATGCTGGGTGTGGGGGAACATGTCGACGGGCTGTATTCTGGCCACTCTATATTTCGGTGCAAGCATTTCAAGGTCACGTGCTTGGGTGGCAGGGTTGCAGCTGACGTAGACGATCTTTCGCGGAGCCATTTCTAGGAGCTGTTCAACCACCTTCTCGTGCATTCCAGCCCGGGGTGGGTCGGTAATCACCACATCGGGTTGACCGTGCTCGGCCACAAACTCCGGGGTCAGCACCTTGGCCATATCGCCGGCGAAGAATTCGGTGTTGCCGATATGGTTCTTCTGTGCGTTCTCTCGCGCGGCAACGATAGAGTCCTCCACATATTCGATGCCCACAACTCGCTGGCACATACGGGCTAAGAAAAGCGCAATGGTGCCGGTGCCGGTGTAGAGGTCATAGACCACATCGGTGGGTTTAACATCGGCAAACTGAGCGGCAAAAGAGTAAAGGCGCTGTGCTTGGGGCGAGTTGGTCTGATAGAAAGTCTGGGGGCGGATGTTGAAGTGCAGGGGCTCGGCACCATTGTAGCCGGCCATCTCCTCCTCCACATGGTCGCGTCCGGCAAAAGTCACCGACGGAAGGTCGGAATAAGAATCGTTCATCTTATCGTTGAAGATATACTGCAACGATGTGATTTGCGGGAAGTTGTCGCGCAGATGCTCCATCAGTCCTTCCCATCCTTGGTGGTATTCGGCAATCACCACCACCACCATCCACTCGCCCGTGCTGGTGTTGCGGATGATAAGGTTGCGCAGGCATCCTGTGTGGTTTCGGATATCGTAGAACGGAAGCTCGTGCTCGATAGCGTAGTCGCGCACGGCCAGTCGGATCTTGTTGCTCAGATCCTCTTGGAGGGCGCAGTGCTCAATATTCAGCACCTTGTCGAAAAGGGTGGGGATGTGGAATCCCAGTGCGCCGGGCTCGGGCGGAGCGTCGGGACCGGGCACCTCATCGTGCCAAGCCTTGGTGGAGAAAGTGTACTCCAGCTTATTCCTATAATAGAATATATTCTCAGAGCCGCAGATGGGCTGCAGGCCCGAGCAGTCCACATGGCCGAGCCGCTCCAGGTTGTCCTTCACCTGCTGCTGCTTGGCAGCCAGCTGGTCGGCGTAGTTCAAGTTCTGCCAACGACAGCCGCCGCAAGTGCCAAAATGAGGGCATTGCAGTTCGGCTCGTTTGTCGGAATACTGCTTGATGGCCACAACGCGGCCTTCGGCAAACGTCTTCTTTTTCTTAATAATCTTGATGTCGGCCACGTCGCCGGGCACCACAAAGGGCACAAAGACCACCATGCCGTCAATTTTTGCGATGGCTTTGCCCTCGGCCCCGATGTCGGTGATGAGCACATCCTCGATGATGGGTTGCTCCTTCGTTTTGCGCATTTTCATTCTTATATAGGTGGTAAAATTACAAAAAAAGAAGTACTGCACAACAATACTTCTTTTCTCTTTGCAAAGAGTCTATAATTTTTTCCGAGGTGGCGATTAGCGCTCGTCGGAAACGGTCAGTTTTTTTCTGCCTTTTTTACGGCGTGCTGCCAAAACTCGTCTTCCGTTAGCGGTGGACATTCTCTGGCGAAAACCGTGCTTATTGACTCTCTTTCTGCGTGATGGTTGGAATGTTCTCTTCATTTTTTATCAATTTTTGGAATTGCAAAAGTACAAACTTTTTTTCAATTGACAAGAAAAAATTATTCTTTTTGTTGTATCTGATTTTTTAAGTTGCTGATATTCTGCAAAATAAAAATAAAAAATAATTGTTTTTCTTTTGGTTCAAAATTTTTCCGTACCTTTGCAAAAGCAAATTATGATGTAAAAAGTTGTTAATGTAATGGATAAAAACTGTTTTGGCAAGTTGTTGGACCAGCCTGGTTCGCTCACGGCTGACGAGTGGGATGAGTTGCGCCGCGAGCGCGACAAGTATCCTTTCTGCGCTCCCTTGCAGGTGCTGTCGCTCTTGGCCGACAAGGTCAGCCAGGCCCCGCTGTGGGAGAAACGCACGCTGCCCCTTGTGTCGCTCTATGTGCAGGATGTCGACTACCTCTACCGTCAGCTGGAGTCGGTCTCCCGCCCTGCTCCCGCTGCAAGCCCGCTGCAGGCCCAGCCGCAGCCCCCAGTCTCTGCCCCGGCTTCGGCCGAGGTCGACAATGGACCGTTTGACGTCTTGCAAGAAATCAATTCCTATCAAGAAATATCGTTTAAGACCGCTCCGAAGAGTGTGATTTTATCGAATTTTCTCGAAAAAGATGCCGGAATTCAGCTCCCCGACACCGGCGAATCCGATGTTTCGGTGCCCGAACTAGCTAAAAAAAGCGTTTTGCCTGATGAAATGCTAGAGTCTGAAACTCTTGCTGTTATATTGGAAAAACAAGGGAAATTGGCACAATCTTTGGCCATGTATGAAAAATTATTGGTCAATAATCCCGAAAAAAGTAGTATTTTTGCAGTTCGAATTGCCGAGCTCAAAGCCCGCCTTTCGCAAGATATAAAATAGTAATTAAATTAAGAATAATATAAATTAAAATTGCGATGTACACGTTAATTGTTATCCTTATCCTGATTGTTTGCCTGTGTTTGGCAGTTGTCGTTCTCGTGCAGAACTCCAAGGGTGGTGGCTTGGCTGCCAACTTTGGCGGTGCCAACCAAGTCATGGGCGTTCGCAGAACAACCGAAACTATCGAGAAAATCACCTGGGGTCTGGTAATTGCTTTAGTCGTGCTCTCCCTTTGCGCTACCATGGCAATTCCTCGCAACGTCAACGGTTCCGAACCCACCACCGAGATCGACGTCAACGCTGCCAAGAGCGTAACTCCCGCTCCTGCTGCTACTGCCGCTCCCGCTGCTGCCGAGGCTCCCGTCCAGGCCGAATAATTTTCCGCGATAAGCAAATATTAGGAGATTTGCTCCCTTTCCGAGGGGGCAAACCTCCTTTTTCAATTTACAAATGCAGCAGGTAGTCAACTATATCCTCTCTCGCTTCCCCCATCAACCCACTGAGGGCCAGCTCTCCACGTGCCACAAGATGGTCGAATTTCTCTACGACCCCGACCCTCTTGCCGCCTTCCTGCTCCGGGGCTACGCCGGCACCGGTAAGACCTCCCTCGTCAGCGCCCTCATCAAGTCGCTTCCCGCCCTTCGCATCAAGTCCGTCCTGCTTGCGCCCACCGGCCGTGCGGCCAAAGTCTTGTCGGGCTATTCCGGTTGTCCGGCCTACACCATTCATAAGAAAATCTACCAAACCGTCACCGATGGTAACGGCATCATGCGTGTGGCTCGATCCCTCAACAAACACAGCTACACACTCTTCATCGTCGACGAAGCCTCCATGATCGGCCTTTCCGACGACATGGGTCCCAGCCACCGCAGTCTGCTGGAAGACCTCATCGACTACGTCTCCGAGGGCAACCACTGCCGCCTCATGCTCATTGGCGACAATGCCCAGCTGCCTCCTGTTGGCGCTTCCGAAAGTCCGGCGCTCGACATCGACTACCTGCGAGCCATTTCGCAACTCAAGGTGTATCACAGCCAACTGACCGAAGTTGTGCGTCAGTCCGACAAGTCCGGCATCCTGCTTAATGCCACCATGTTGCGTATGCAGATTGCCCAACTTTACGATGGCGAGATGCCCGAAATGCCCATTTTTGACATCGATGGCTGCCCCGACATTCTCCGCCTCGGCGGTGTCGATCTTGAAGAAGTCCTCAATCGCGAATACGACGACCAAGGCCACGAACAGGTGGCCGTCATCACCCGCTCCAACAAACGTGCCAACCTCTTCAACCAGGAGGTGCGCAATCGCATCCTTTTCCGCGAAGAGGAAATCAATGCCGGCGACTACCTTATGGTGGTAAAAAACAACTATTTCTGGCTTGATGCCGACAGCGAGATAGGCTTTATTGCCAACGGCGATATCGTCGAAGTCCTCAGCATCCGCAACCATCAGGAACTCTATGGTTTCCATTTCGTTGATGCCACTATTCGCTTTGTCGACTATCCCAATTCGCCCAGCCAGGACTGCAAACTCCTGCTCGAGACCTTGCATAGCGAGTCGCCCAATCTCAGCCGCGAAGAGTCGCAGCGCCTTTTCGGCGCCATTATGGAGGATTATTCCGACATCCCGCAGAGGGCCGAGCGCCTCAAAGCCGTCAAGCAGGACCCCTATTTCAATGCCTTGCAGGTCAAATTTGCCTACGCCCTTACCTGCCATAAGACCCAGGGCGGCCAATGGCGCACCGTCATCATCGACCAGGGCTACCTCACCGACGATATGCTCGACAAAGAGTACCTTCGCTGGCTCTATACCGCCGTCACCCGTGCCACAGCCAAGGTCTACCTTCTCAACTTCCAAGACAAATTCTTCCAAGCCGAATAGCCTCGGGTCTCAATTTTTTTTCCGTAACTCATAATAATTATATAAAAGTATAGTTATATATATAGTCCGCCAATCCGAGCGGAACTACTACTACTATGAACAACGGACAAAGCCAACTACTGAAACAACAGCAGAAGCTCTCTCCTCAGCAGCTTCAACTCATGCAGCTCATCCAGCTGCCTGTCACTGCCTTGGAGCAGCGCCTCAAGGAGGAGGTTGAAAAAAATCCCATGCTGGAGATTTCTGCTTCCGATGGCCGCATCACCGAGTCCTTGCCCGACTCTGCGCCCGCCAATGCTGGTGGCGACGAGGGCGTCGATACCGAGGACGACGATTATAGCTACCGTGAGCGCCAGGAGCGCGACCGCAATCAGGATCCCCGCCAGCCAGTCTTCTTCTCCGAGGCCACCTTCGGCGAACAACTTCTCGACCAGCTCGGCCTTCGCCAGCTTACCGACCGACAGATACTTATTGCCCAAGAAATCGTCGGCAGCCTCGACGATGCCGGTTATGTCGACCGCAGTGTCGAACTCATCTCCAACGACCTCGCCTTCACCCAGGGCCTCGAAGTCTCGCCACAGGAAGTACTTGATGTGCTCCATGAAGTCCAACAGCTCGACCCTCCCGGCATTGCTGCCCGCAATCTGCAGGAATGCCTCGCCATCCAGTTTCGCCGCATCGACAATCCCCAGCCCGCAGACCTTTGTGCCATGCGTGTTGTCGACCAGTGCTTCGACCTTTTCGCCAAGCGCAACTACGAGCGCATTAAAGAAGAACTCCAGCTCAACGACGACCAGCTGCACGATGCCATCTCCAGCATCCGCCGCCTCAATCCCAAGCCCGGTATGGGCGAGACCGAGTCGTCGCACGCTCATTATGTCATACCCGACTTCATCGTCACCCGCCACGACGGCCGCCTCGACCTCTTCCTCGCCGACAGCTACCTCCCTCAGCTGCAACTCAACGACTACTACCTCGGCCTCTTGCAGGAATTCTCGGAGAAGAGCAAACTCTCGGACGAAGAAAAATCCACCCTCGAGTTCCTCCGCTCCAACAACGAGAACGCCAACGCCCTGGTCGAATCGCTGCGGCTGCGCCATGCCACCATGCTGCAGGTCATGAGCGTCGTTCTCCGCCACCAGCGCCAGTTCTTCCTCACCGGCGATCCTTCCGAGCTGCGCCCCCTCCTTCAGAAAGAAGTGGCTGAGCAGACCGGCTACGACATATCCACCATCTCGCGCGTCGTCAACAGCAAATACGTCCAGACCGAATTCGGCACCTTCCTCCTCAAGGAATGCTTCTCGCAGGCCATCCTCAACGATGAGGGCGAGGCCGTGGCCACCGAGGCCGTCCGCCAGGCTTTGCAGGAAGCCGTTGATGCCGAGGACAAGACCAGCCCTCTCTCCGACGAGGCCCTTGCCGACATCCTCAAGTCTAAGGGCTTCCCCGTGGCTCGCCGCACTGTGGCCAAATACCGTGGCCTGCTCAACATCCCCGCCGCCCGCCACCGCCGCCTGCTCAAGACCATCATCCTGCTCCTCATGCTGGCCTTCTCGGCCGGAGCTATGGCCCAGCAGAAAGAGAGCTATTTCGACTCCCTCGTCAATGCCCGCATCCGCGAAGGCCAGGTCAAAGCCCGCCAGGGCAACGCCAACCCCGCCGACAAGGCCAAGCCGGCCAAAGGCGCTAAAGGGCAGAAAGGCAAGCCGAGTGCTAATCCAGGTGCGCTAGAAATCCACGAGCCCGAACCCGCGCCCACGGCCATCGACACGGCGTTGGCCTCCGGCGATGAACTCATCAACGTCATGTACACCGCCTCCATGCCCGCGCCCTCGGCCCTGTGGTATGGCCGCAGCCTCTCCGGTGCCCATGTGCGCATGGCCAACCTCTCCATGGACTCGCTGCCCGACGAAATATCCATCCAGCTCCTCAAAGACAACGAGAAATTCTGTTTCCCGGTCAAAAATGTCAAGACCTCGCCCTATGGCTGGCGCTGGGAGCGCCCGCACCGTGGCGTCGACATCCGGCTCAACACCGGCGATCCGGTGCACAGCGCCTTCAACGGCGTCGTCCGCATAGCCCGTTCCATGGGCGGCTACGGCAACCTCGTCGTCATCCGCCACTACAACGGCCTCGAGACCGTCTACGGCCACCTCTCCAAAATCAACGTCAAGCCCTTGCAGGTAGTGGCTGCCGGCCAGGTCATCGGCCTCGGCGGCAGCACCGGCCATTCCACCGGCCCGCACCTCCATTTCGAAGTCCGCTTCCAGTACGAAGCCTTCGACCCCGAATGGATTCTCGACTTCTCCAACTATTCTTTGCGCACCCGCCGTCTCTACCTCGACAAGACCTACTTCGGCATCCGCAAGCCCCGTGCCGGCGAAGGCCAGGGCTACAAGGCCGACGTCAGCATCGTGCCGGAGGAACAGGCTAGCTCGCGAACACCTTCAAAGCCCGTCTACGCCACCTTCCGCAAAGGCGATACCCTCGAAGAATTTGCCAAGCGCAACCACACCACCCCCGACAAGCTTCGCGCCCTCACCCCCGACCTCGGCAATCCCCAGCCCGGCGCAAGGATTCGCGTAAGATGAACTTTCTGACGCTAACCTTAACTGGATGCCGATAACTTAAACCCTGTAACATAAAACAACAACTATATGAAAATCGTATTCATGGGAACTCCCGATTTCGCCGTCAGCACACTTGATGCCATCTGCCATACGCAGCACCAAGTCGTCGGCGTCGTCACCGTGCCCGACCGCCAAACCGGCCGCGGACTCAAGGTCACCTATTCCCCCGTCAAACAATATGCCCTTGACCACAACCTGCCCCTCCTCCAGCCCGAGCGCCTGCGCGACGAACAGTTCCAGGCCGACCTCCGCGCCTGGGATGCCGACCTCTTCGTGGTCGTGGCCTTCCGCATGCTGCCCCAGAGCGTGTGGGCCATGCCCCCCATGGGCACCTTCAACCTCCACGCCTCGCTCCTGCCTCAGTACCGCGGCGCAGCCCCCATTAACTGGGCCATCATCAACGGCGAGACACAGACCGGCGTCACCACCTTCATGCTCAACGAGCGCATCGACGAGGGCTCCATCCTCCTCCAGCGCTCCACGCCCATCACGCCTGACGACGATGCCGAGAGCCTCCACGACCGCCTTGCCGACATCGGCAGCGGCCTCGTTGTCGAAACCCTCCAGGGACTTGCCGACGGCACCCTCCGCCCCCAGCCCCAGTCCGTGGCCGGCGAACTGCGTCCTGCGCCCAAGATCTTCAAGCCCGACTGCGCCATCCGTTGGCAGAACCCCGGCGCCAGCATCGTCAACTTTGTCCGCGGCCTCTCGCCCTATCCCGCCGCCACCATGCAGCTCATCGACGACAAAGGGCGCGAGCAGACCGTCAAGGTCTATCAGACAGCCTTCCAGCCAGCCGTCGACGCCCAAATCGGACAGCTCGTCAGCGACCGCAAAACCGAGCTAAAAATCGGAGTTTCCGACGGATTTGTGCGCATTTTAAGCCTCCAACTCAGTGGCAAGAAACGTATTTCTGTCGAAGAATTCCTGCGTGGATATGATGTAACGAATTGGAAAATAGTGCTGTAGGAGTAATCGGTTGTGCCGTAACGCAAAATATTACAAAAAAAAGTATGTCAATACAAATAAAATGACTATATTTGCAAACCAAAATAGTCATCAATTAAATACAAAATCGTTATGAACAAGACCGAATTAGTTGCCGCAATGGCTGAAAAGGCAGGCCTCTCCAAAACAGATGCTGCAAAAGCCCTCACCGCTTATGTCGACGTAGTAAAAGAACAGCTTGCCAAAGGCGACAGCATCGCTCTCGTAGGCTTTGGCACATTCAGCGTTTCAGAGCGTCCCGCACGCACTGGCCGCAACCCTCTCACTGGTGAGACCATCCAGATTGCCGCCAAGAAAAGCGTTAAATTCAAAGCAGGTAAAGGCATTATCTAACCGTTGATATCAGCGTATTTTTGGCAAGCGGGGCGTGAACTATCACGGCCCGCTTATGATTTATTAATTATGAGTTATGATTTATGAGTGGGCGGCAGCCACTCGGTAATCTCTAAAATTTGTTTTTCTAACCAAGCAAGCTTGGCTAGAAGGACTTTCAGTTCATAAGTTTCGCTTGCGAAACTTAGATTATCCATTTTTAGAAGCTGCCCTTCACTGTTCACTATGTGTTTGTCCAATTGTCCAATTGTCCAGGTGTCCAGGTTTAGTGAGTATCGAAGGAGTGAATAGTGCGGCAGCCTCAATTCACAATTCACACCTTCACAATTCACTGAACATGTTTTTGAAAACGATAAAGTTAATAAACGAAACGGCCCGACAGGAAGTCGTCGATGAAATACAGCTGGCCCTTGCCGCCAGGGGTACGCACAATCTGTGTACCCTTTTCATCTTCATCGAGCGTGCGGGTCATACTGTTGGCATCACGGAATCCTAGTCCCTTAGCCACATCGCTTGCAAGGAAGCATACCCTGCCGCCCTCTTCGACCACCCTGAGCTGGCCGAACATCTCGTTTTGATAAACTTGAATTTTCATACATATTCATTAGGCAATGTCTAAAACTTGTTTTTTCTAACCAAGCAAGCTTGGCTAGAAGGACTGAAAGACGAGGATTTTCAGTGAAAATCCGAGAAAATCTTTGTTAATCAGAAATTGCTGTATGTTAAAAATTTCTGGAACATTTCTGATAATTTCTTTCAGTTCATAAGTTTCGCTTGCGAAACTTAGATTATCCAATTTTTAGAAGCTACCCTTCACTATTCACTATGTGTTTTTTTTCATTTGTCCATTTGTCCAATTGTCCAAGTTTAGTGAGTATCGAAAGAGTGAATAGTGCGGCAGCCTCAATTCACACCTTCACAATTCACTATGTGTTTGTCCAATTTTAGTGAGTATCGAAGCAATCCAAATAGCTGATTGTGGAGTTCCGGGTGCGTCAGCCATTCTCCCATTCTCGGCCAGACTTGGCCCAACATTCAACAACTTTCGTACATTCGCTACATTCGTGACAAACTCGCAACCTGCGTCGCGAATCGCGACGCAGGTTCGGTGTTGGGTGCGGACTTCATCATGGCGGACAAAATGGTTTCTCATGGTTCGATAATT
>JAZLLD010000103.1:0-6247 GCA_045597945.1 Bacteroidales bacterium | reverse complement strand
ACCTGTGAACCGTGATCCGTGATCTGAAATCCATCCAGCCTAGTCAATCCTAGAGTATCCTAGTCAATCTTCAAACCTCCAAATCTGATAATCTGAAAATCTGTAAATCTCCCACATGCTTTCCCTCCACGACATATCATGTGCTTTCGGCAAGAAAGAAATACTCCACGACATCAATCTTGAGATTGAAGAGGGCAGTTTCTATGCCATCATGGGAGCCAACGGATGCGGCAAGACCACCCTGCTCCGCTGCATCGCCAACCTCATCAAACCCACCCACGGCACCGTGACCATACAAGGTCGCAACGTAAACGACTATTCGGCACGCGAGCTGGCTCAGACCCTTTCCTTGGTACGGCAACACCCACAGACCGATTTCGAGTTTTCCGCCTTCGAGACCGTCCTCATGGGCCGCAACCCCTACCAACACAGGCTCCAAAACGAGTCGCAAGCCGACTGGGACATCGTGGAACAATGCATGAAACAGACCAACACCTGGCACCTGCGCTTTGCCCTTTCCAGCGAGATGAGCGGAGGCGAACTACAACGCGTTATGTTGGCTCGCGCCCTCGCCCAGCAGACACCCATCATGCTGCTTGACGAACCTATCTCCAACCTCGACATAGAACACCAACTCGAAATAATGGAACTGCTGCGCGACATCAACCGCACCCAGCACAAGACCATTCTCGTCGTCATCCACGACCTCAACCTCGCCCTCCACTACTGCAGCCAACTGCTGTTGTTAGACCACCACTCCGTCTGCTACCAAGGTCCCATCGTCCAAGGCCTCACCAAAGAGAATATCCAAAAAGTCTTTCACGTCAACGCTGACGTTACCGACAACCAGATACATATCTGTGATCGGTGAATAGTGACTGGTGAATAGTGACTAGTGAACTATTTGACCCATTTGCCCAACTTGAACCATTTTGTCCATGCGTAACACAAAATTACTCTTATTCCTCCTCGCAGCCATGATGCTTTGCAGTGCTTGCAGCAACAAAGGCGTCCACATGCCCAAACACCGCAAGAAGACCCACTGCAATTGCCCCACATTCTCGTATAATGAGATGCCACAAAATTCAATAGATTACACTGTTTAATAATATAATTATCAATCATATAAGTGTCACACAACTTTGTGTGACACAAAGTTGTGTGATTCGAAAAAATTGCACCATATAGAATAGATTCGTTCCGAACAAAAAAGGGAGTCCCATTGGTATCGGGGCCCCCTCGTTATCTTGTTTGAGTAAGTGCATGATTATTTCACCACCAGCGTCATCTCGTCAACGAGGTGCTTGGCACCAGCGAACTTGTCGATGATGAACAAGCAGTAGCGGATGTCGAGACTGATGTTGCGGCAGTAGTCGGGGTCGAAAAGCAAGTCGCTCATCGTGCCTTCCCAGCAGCGGTCGAAATTGATGCCAATCAGCTGACCATCAGCATTCAAGACAGGGCTGCCACTGTTACCCCCCGTGGTATGATTGGTGGCGATGAAGCCTACCGGCAGCTCGCCCTTGCTGTTTGCGTAGCAGCCATAGTCCTTTGACTCATAAAGTTCCTTGAGACGGGGCTCAACCACATAGTCGTATATGTCGGGATTCTCCTTCTGCATGATGCCCTCCAAGGTGGAATAAGGCTTGTAATAGACACCATCACGAGGCTGGAAGCCCTGCACATGACCATAAGCCACACGCAACGTGAGGTTGGCGTCAGGGAAGAAATAAGGCTTCTTGACGGTAGAGTCGGTGCCATACTGCTCGTCGGGATAAATCTCCATCAGTCCCTTCACATAGGTACGCATCAGGCGGCTGATTTCGTTACGAGCCTCGGTGGCAGACGCATTTTCAGGAGTTTGATACAGACTGAAATAACATTGCATCACTAGCTGGACGGCGGGATCCTCGTTCATGAGTTTCTCCACCGCCTTGCCAGGCTTTTCGGGATTTATCTTGCTGAGAGTCTTGCGCATCTTTTCGGGCTGCGATATGAGCGACTTGGCATATACCTCGTTGAGGAAAGCCTCAAAATCAGCGTCACTGAGAGCGGTCTTGTAGTCAATCATACCATTCTGGCGAGCGTAGTTCATAGTCTCTACGAAAATCGCCTTGTCCACCTGCGAATGGTTCTCGAAATCTGTATAATAGGCGTCGAGGTTCTTGTTCAGCTTGTCAACTGTGGCCTTGAACATGGAAGCATCGCTATCGTGGTCTATCACACCAGCCAGATTGGTGAGCTGGTAGGCCAGTTGCATGAAATCGCTAGCATATACGGCCTCGGTGAAATAGAGCATCCGTTTCTGGATGGGACGAATAATCTCGTATTGCGCATGGAGGTCTTTAAGCACGTTGCGGTATTCAGGCTTGTCGGCAGCCCAAGTGTTGAACACCTCCTCCTTCTGCTGTTTCTGCCGAATGCCTTCCAGACGCTGGATGCCTTCCACTTCACCCTGCCATTTCTTCCAACCGTTGGCAATGCTAGCCACCTTGCTGGCATAGCGCAAACGCTGCGCAGGACTCTTCTCCATGGCCGCCTTGTAGTGTTTGAGACGGATGGTGCGGAGGTCGATGCTGATAGGATCCTGCATCTCCACAGCCATAGCCATCTCGTCGCTGGTCACATAACGTTTGGTGGTACCCGGGTAGCCGAAAACGAAGGTAAAATCGCCCTCATCGACACCCTTGAGCGAGATGTCGAGGTGCTTGAGCGGCTTGTAGGGCACATTCTCCTTGGAGAACTCGGCAGGCTTGCCATCCTTATCCACATAGACGCGGAACATGGAGAAGTCACCCGTATGGCGCGGCCACATCCAGTTGTCGGTGTCTCCACCAAACTTGCCAATGTTCGAAGGAGGAGCACCCACGAGACGCACGTCGGTAAAGACCTCATTGACATACATAAAATACTGGTTACCGTAGTAGAACGGCTTGATGATGGCCTTGTAGTGCGTACCCTCTACAGCCTTTTCGGTAATGCTCTTGATGTGCTTCTCCACAATCTTGGCGCGGTCCTGCTCAGTAGTGTTGTTATCAATGCCCGCAAGCACCAGCTCGGTAACGTCCTCCATACGCACCAAACGCGTAGCGGTGAGACCTGGACAGGGAATCTCCTGGTCGCGGTTCATAGCCCAGAAACCATTCGTGAGGTAGTCGTGCTCCACCGTGCTGTGACGTACGATATAGCTGTAACCACAGTGGTGGTTGGTGAGAAACAGACCCTGGTCAGAGACAAACTCGCCCGTGCAGCCTTGGTTGAACAAAATGACCGCATCCTTGAGACAAGCATTGTTGATGTCATAAATGTCCTTGGCGGAGATATGCATACCCGCCTTCTGCATTTCGGCCTCGTTGCGGTTGAGCAACATCGGGATCCACATACCCTCGTCGGCCACTGCCGTGGAGCACAAAGCAATAAAGCAACAAAGAAATAGCACTATTTTTTTCATGGTACTGTAATTTGTGATTAGTGAATATTGAATTGTGAATAGTGAACTACTTGAACCACCTGAACAATTCTCAATTTGATACAGACTTGCCTCGGCAGAGAGTGAAAACAGTACTGTCGAGGCAAGTAATTATTGTTGTCCGTACAAATGGCATCAACCGCCAAAGTCGTCGTACATGATGTTCTCACGCGCAACGCCGAGGTTGTCGAGCATCGAGACCACAGCCTTGCTCATAGGTCCTGGACCACACATGTAGTACTCGATGTCCTCTGGAGCAGGATGATCCTTCAAATAGGTCTCGTACATCACGTTGTGGACAAAGCCAGCGGTGTAGGGCACGCCTGCTGCGTCGGCCGCCGGGTCGGGACGGTCGAGAGCGAGATGGAAGTGGAAGTTGGGATATTCCTTCTCAATGCTGTGGAAGTCGTCGAGATAGAAGACCTCGTTGAGCGCACGGGCACCATAGAAATAGTGCATTGGACGATCGGTAGTATGCAAAGTCTTTGCCATGTGCATGATTTGCGCACGCAACGGAGCCATACCGGCACCACCGCCTACCCAGATCATCTCGGGTTTCTCAGCCATCTCAGCAGGATGTTCCTTGACGTGGAACTCACCGTAAGGACCCGACATTACAACCTTGTCGCCCGGCTTGAGGGAGAAGATATAAGAAGAAGCGATACCCGGGTTGACGTTCATGAAGCCTGAACGGTCTGGAGTGAAGGGCGGCGTAGCGATACGCACCGTCAACATGAAAACGTCGCCCTCGGCGGGATAGTTGGCCATAGAGTAGGCACGTACCGTAGGTTCGGTATTCACGCAGTGAAGATCGAACATCTTGAATTTCTCCCAAGAAGGCAGATATTCGGCACCGATAAGGTCACGGTCGAAATCGGCATAGTTGATCTTGAAAGTAGGAATCTTAATCTGAGCGTATGAACCAGGAACGAAATCCATGTGTTCGCCAGCAGGGAGCTGCACCTTGAATTCCTTGATGAAAGTAGCCACGTTGCGGTTGGAAATAACCGTACATTCGTACTCCTTGATGCTGAGGATGGACTGAGGAACAGCAATCTTCATGTCCTCCTTCACCTTCACCTGGCAGCCCAGACGCCAATGGTCCTGAATCTGCTTGCGCGTGAAGAAGCCCACTTCAGTAGGGAGAATGGAACCGCCGCCTTCCAGCACACGGCATTTGCACTGGCCGCAAGAGCCCTTGCCACCACAAGCCGAAGGAAGGTAAATCTTCTGCTCGGCAAGAGTCGAGATAAGCGTGTTGCCCGTGGGCACTTCCAGTTTTTTATCGTCATTAATCGTAATGGTCACATTGCCCTGAGGGATAAGTTTGGCACGGAGAATCAACAATACCGCCACCAAGACCAAGATGACCACCAAGAAAACAATCAAAGCAGTAATTATAGTTTGACTCATTTTGAATTGTGAATTGTGAAATGTGAATTGTGAATTAGCTCAGAGCTTGATACCCATAAAGGACATAAAAGCCAAGCCCATAAGACCAGTGATGATAAAGGTGATACCCACGCCTTTAAGTGCAGGCGGGATATGGGAGTAGCGCAGTTTTTCACGGATGGCGGCGATACCCACGATGGCAAGCAGCCAGCCAATTCCGGAACCCAACGCAAAGCAGGTCACCTCGCCGATGTTGTCGTAGGCGCGCTGCTGCATGAAGAGCGAACCACCCATCACGGCACAGTTGACGGCAATCAAAGGCAGGAAGATACCCAAAGAGTTGTACAGCGCAGGACTGAACTTCTCTACAACCATTTCCACAATCTGGGTGATGGCGGCAATAACAGCGATGAACATGATGAGCGAGAGGAAAGAGAGGTCAACCCCTTTCAGGCTGTCGCTAATCCACGACAAGGCACCTGGCTCCAACACATACTTGTTGAGCAAGTAGTTGACGGGAACGGTGATGGTCAGCACAAAGGTGACAGCTACACCCAATCCCAACGAGGTCTTCACAGTCTTCGACACGGCAAGGTAGGAACACATGCCGAGGAAGAAGGCGAAAATCATATTATCGATAAAGATCGACTTGATAAATATATTGAAATATTCCATGTTTTTTAGTTTTAAGTATTGAGTTTTAAGCTTAGCGTTTATCTTCCGTAAAAGACTGCTAACTCTTAACTAATTACTTTTCGCAAAGTTCCTTGTCTTTGGAACGCTGAATCCAGATGATGACACCCACAAGAATCAAAGCCATAGGAGCCATAATCACAAGACCATTGTTCTCGTAGCCAATCTTGTACATGCCCAGCTTCTCCATAACCGGAAAGCCCCAGATTGTACCGCTGCCGAAAAGCTCGCGGAAAAATCCCAGGATGACCAAGATGATGCCGTAGCCCAAGCCGTTGCCCACACCGTCAAGGAGCGACTCCCAAGGTTTGTGGCTCATGGCAAAGGCCTCAAGGCGACCCATAACGATACAGTTGGTGATAATCAAACCCACATACACCGAGAGCTGCTTGCTCACGTCATAGACGTATGCCATCAGCACCTGATTGACCAAGATTACCAAAGCCGAAACGACAACCAGCTGTACAATGATACGAATGCGCGGAGGGATAGAGTTGCGCATCAAAGAGATGATAAAGTTCGAAAGCGCCACAACCACCGTGACCGACAAAGCCATGACCACGGCAGGTTTCAGCTGCGCCGTTACCGCCAAACAAGAGCAGATACCCAAAACCTGAACAGTGATAGGGTTGTTCTTCAGCAGCGGAGTCGTGAAAAGTTTCTTGTTCTTACTCATTGCTTACCTCCTTTTCG
>JAZLLD010000102.1:0-13990 GCA_045597945.1 Bacteroidales bacterium | reverse complement strand
TATTATCCCGAATTATAGGAATTTTAGAATTTTACGTTCTTGTAATTCCTTCAAATCCCCAAAAATAGAATTATAGGAATTCTTTAATTCTCTAATTCGGGATAAAGATAATCTTTTTGTGCTCGCGACAGAACACTAGTAGTCCCAGATTGATTGGCGATGGTTGGACCACTGAGAGTTGTCATTTCCTCCTGAGCTGGAACCGTCGTTACCGTCGAGGGGATTTTCGCTCTTCTTGTCTATTATGCTTTGAGCGATGAGGTTTTCAGAACCGAGTAGGATAAGTCTTGCTGTGGGAGCAAGGTATGTTCTTTTCATATTGCTTACTTGATTGTGTGTTCAGTTGTGACAGATTGACATTATCTTACTTGACGACCTTTTTGCCGTTGATGATGTAGAGACCCTTTTGTGCCCTCTGCACGCGGCGTCCGGTGAGGTCAAAGACATCTTCGTCGTTGTCGGAACCGTCGGTGGTGAGGTCGAGGATGTTGGTGAGTACCTCGTCGGCGAACTTGAAGGCTCGGCTGCTTGAAGCCGTAGTAGTGCTCTCGGCAAAGTAGGCCTTGTAGGGAGTCAGCGATGCGGTGGTGGCAAGGGGGAAGAATCCGATGCCGGAATCCTGACCGCCATTGAGGATGTAGATGGTCTGTCCAGCGAAATTGGAGACGGGAGTTGCCTCGGTGACACCCTCAAGGAGATTGTCACTAGGGATGTCGGGTGAAGCAGCGCTGGGCACGAGCGTATAGTCGGCCTTGGTGTCGCCACCGATCAGGATGGCGCCCGTCGTCTTGGGCAGAACGTCTTCCATTTCGACGAGGTGGAAGTAGGTTGAGTGGTCGGCATCGACCTTGTAAGCCTTCACGCCTTCGGGGATTTCGACGGCGTAGGGGAGGTAGATGCTGGCGTAGCTCTTGCCGTCAGCCACCTTGGGCGTCTTGAGAGTAGTCACGTTCACGGTGTAATCGGGCACCTCCTCAAACTTGAAGAGGTAGGTGTGGCGGCCGTTGTCGTCGTAGTACTTATGGCCAGGATCGCCAGCTACGAAACGCTGACTGTTGCCGTTGTCGAAGCAGAAGAACTGGTATTGGCTATTAGCATTCTTTGGGTGACCACTCATCTGCAAGCACCCGAAGCGCTGGAGGTCGGTGAGGCCGTCCACGGCAGCATGACCACCCGTCTTGCTGGTGTTGGCATGCTCGAGCACGATCTGGTGATAGGTCTCGTTGTAGGGATAGCTTACACCCTTCGTGTCGTATGACTTTGTGCCGTCGACGGTGTCGAACCAGTTGAGGTAATCACCGTTCTCATTGACGAAGAGGAACTGATTGCCTTCGGTTTGGCGAGCCACGAAGATGCTCTTACCGGCAGCTACGGTAGCGTCAGCATTGCTTGCCGTGAGCTGTCCGTCGGCATTCACATAGAGCGTGTAGGCATTCTTTATGCTGCCGTCAGCATTTACGTGAACAGCCTTGATGCGGTAAGCCTTACCACTCTTGGGGAGGTTGACGTTGCTGGAATTGAGGATGGTGTTGTAGTAACCGAGCATCTGTTCATAGTTCTCGGGCGTCACACCACCGCCATATTCTTCCGAGAGGTTGATTCCAAAAAGTTCTTCGGCAAAACTTGCGATGACCTCCTCCTTGGGATAGCCTACGAGACCTTCGTAGATAAAGGTTACAGCCTCCGAAAGTTTGTCCTGCAGTTCCTTGTATACGTCGTCGGACTCAGCGTCCTTAGCCACGATTTCTACTATCTGTCCTTCTGCGCAGTCGATGGTGAAGAATTTTCCTGCCTCGTTGTAAACGGGAGTCACGGGATTACCATTCACCGTCACCGTGGCCTCGGTGGCGAGGTCGAGGGTGGCGCTCTTCACCTTGAGGGGTTGTCCCTTGTGGCTGGTGATGGTAGCGCGGGTAAGCTTACCGCTGGCCCAGGTCTGGTCAACGGTGAAGTTGCCTACGGCCTTGAGGCCGCTCATGCTGCCCTCGGCCCATGCAGTAGGCAGGGCGGGGAGGAGGCTGATGACACCCGTGCCGCTCTGGAGGAGCATCTCCGATACACCCGCGCAGACGCCGAAGTTACCGTCGATCTGGAAGGGGGCGTGAGAGTCCCAGAGGTTGTAGTAGATGCCGCCGCCACCGGTATGGCGCAGGGCGTTGTTGATGAGCTTGCGGGCGTGGTCGCCATCCTGAGCGCGAGCCCAGAGGTTGACGCGCCAACCCATGGCCCAACCTGTAGAGTTGTCGGAACGCTGCTTCAGAGAGTTTACGGCAGCATCGAAGTATTCGTCACCCGGCACAGTCTGGCTGAAGGGATAGAGCGCCATCAGGTGTGAAGAGTGGCGGTGGCCATTCTCACCCGCAGTGAAGTCGCTGGTCTTCCACTCGCGGAGGATGGGGGTGCCGTCGGCAATCAGATTAGTGCCCCACGTGGTCTTGTCCACGGTGCAGGCTCTGTAGGTTTCGATAGCCAGACCCTTATCGAGGTTGTCGTAGCGGTCTTGGATCTTCGTGCGCCACTGGCTGCCGTCGGTACCCATCAGGGCCGTGGCGTCAGCGCCAAGGGCGGTGATGGCATCGAGGGTGTTGGCGAAAAGTTCGCGAACGAGCTGCTGGCTATGAGCCGTAGCGTTCTCGCTGCCGGGGCCATGCTCGGGCGACCACTCGTTGGGGCATTCCCATGTGTTATCGGTTTCGTTCTTTACGAGGCGCTGCACCCAGTATAGCGAAGCACTCCACATGGCGGGGAAGGCCTTCTTGAGGAATGCGGTGTCGAGGGTGTAGCGGTAGTGCTGCCAGAGGTGGGTCGCATACCATGCGTTTGCAATGGTGTAGTTGTCTTTGAAGTACGACATACCACCGAAGAGGTTCGACTCGGTATTGATGACCCAACCCAGTTCGGGGTTAGTGGCATTGGGCATACCCGTGTTCTTGGTTTTAGCCTGGTTCTTAGCGCCCGGACTCTCAGCGATGCTGACGATGTGGTCGAGCAGGGGCATGTGGAGGTCGCCGAGGTTGTTGGGTTCTGCGGGCCAGTAGTTCATCTGGATATTGATGTTGGTGTGGATGTCCGAGTTCCAGGGCGCATGGCCGGAGTCGGTATCTACCCAAAGGCCCTGGAGGTTGTTGGGCACGGGCTTGGTGCGGTTACTGCTGATGAGGAGGTAACGACCGTAGTTGTAGTAGAGCTGCTCGAGGTAGAGACCCTCAGCGGTGTTGCGGAATGCCTCGTTGCTGGTGTAGTTGTCAACGAGGGTCTTGGTGTTCTTATCGGTAGTCACGTCAGCGCCCGTGGTCTTCAGGTTGAAGTTGGTACGGGTGTAGTACTCGTGGTAGTCGGCCTTATGGGCAGAGAGGAGGGCATCCCAGGTCTTTGCCTTGGCTTTGTTGATGATGGTAGCCATATCGGCAGGCAATTGGGCCGCCCGACCGTTCACGAAGTTGCTGTTCTGCTTCCAAGCATCGAAGTCGGTGCCGCCAGCATAGTAGAGCGTGATCTCTGAGGCGCCTTCTACGGTGATACCGCGGTAGTCGGCCGTTACTGTAGCACTGTTATCGGCAACCACCGACACTTGGGCTGCGTAGGAGAGAAGTTCGAGTTTGCCATTGAAGGCAGCCGAGCCTGTCTTGCCGCTGGCGGTATATGTTACTACGGGCTTCGTGGTGCTGCGGTTCTCCATCTGGCCACCTGGCTCCACGCTGAAGCGGAGACTCATCTTGTTGCTGCCTTCGGCGGCGGTGTATTTCACAGCCACCACGCCATCGGGTTGGCTGGCGATGAAGGTGCGCTTATACTGCGTGCCGCTGGCGTCGGCAAATTCTACTCCAGCCACGGCATCGTCGATGTCGAGGTAGCGCACGTAGTCACGCACGCCGCCCTCGTCGAACGCACTGCTCAGGTTCTTCACCCATACGTTACCAAACTTGAGGTATTCGCCGTGGGGGCCGTTGTTGCGGATTACGGAGGCGCCATCCCAGAGGCTCTTCTCGTTGAGGGTGATCTTATCCATCTTCACACCACCGAAGACGCTACCGCCGAGTTCGCCATTACCGATGGGGAGCGAGTACTCCTGCCAGTTTGCGTAGCTGTTGCCCGAGGGCTGGTTGTACCAGAGGGTGTGCTTGTTGGGCTTGGTGAATGTAGTCTTGCCGGTTACGGCGTATTCCTCGCGAGGAATGACAGGATAGCAACGCTCGCCAGTAGTGGCATCGAAGAACACCTGCTTACTATTAGCGTCACCAGTACCGTAGAAGATAAACACGGTGTTGAGTTTCATACCGCCACTGATATTGATACCCTGTCCCTGGGCTGTGGTGCGGACAAGGGAGCCCACCTCATTGCCGAAGTCAACAAGGGTGAAGTGGGTAGCCTGAGCAACATTGTCGACGGGAGCAAGATTGCTATCGATCATGCCCACATAATGCCCATTTGAACTATAGAGAACAAAGTCGCTGATTGTACCGACGAAGGCCCATGAACATGCATTGTCCTTAGTGGTTGATACCATCTTTCCGTCAGTGTTTGTAGCATCACTGAGAGCGTACTCCTTGTTATTATTGAAGCAGACCTTGTAATAGTGTGCATCATAAGTGCTGACAGAGAAGAAGGGGTCGGCATCTTCATAGTCAACATAGAATGTGCCCTGATAGCTGGTTACGGTGCCTACTTTGCCAGGGAGATACTTTGCCGTCATTGCGGCGCCGGCGCCGAAGAATACGGTGATATCAGAGTCATTGAGGTAGTCCTGACCATTGTAGGTGATACCACCAGTGGCACTCTCTTCACCATTGACGACTACATGGAACTGTTCCGTGGGCACAGGTTCTATCCACCATGCAGAGCCAGCGTCAGCGCTCCAACGCTTGACGGTGCTCTGGTGGTTCCAGTAGTCGTCGCCACTATCGCCACGGCGAATCTTGAAGTCGCCAGCCTCACTGGTCTGTGCAGCATCCATTAGATACCATCTGTAGGTGGGGTTGGTGCTCCACGCGCCCCAGTCGCTCATTACGAGGTCGCCGGAAAGGAGGTTGTGGATCTTCACGGCCTGCTGACTCTCATTGGTGGTGCCGCTTTCGTCGGCAGTGAAGTAGAAGATGGCAGAGAGGTCCTTGGTGCTGTTGAGGGGAAGCTCTGAGCTTGCATCCTTATAGTGTGCGTAGTCGCCGCTCTTGTTGTAGTTGCGGATGGAGTAGTAGTACTTCTGCTCTGGAGTACTCATCTTGATGGTGCCGTCGTCCTCGGGTTCGGGATCGGCATTCACCATTGCAGTGTAGGTCACAGAGAGGCCGGTGGCGGTGTGGGTGATTTGGGGAGATGTTTCCTCGTGGTAGTAGCCGTCGGAATCCTTATGATATACAGTGCAGGAGTTGATTGAGGAGTAGATGTCAGCGCCCCAGGTCATTACCTCGCGGGTGATTACCTGCGGCACGAGAACCTTACCGGGCTGGAGGGGTTCGTCGGCCACGATGATTTGGAGGTCCCACTGCTTTGTACTCTTCGTAACGGTATTGAAGGAGGTGATGATCTTACCATTCTCTCCAATGTACCAACGCTGATTCTGGCCATCGTTCATATCGAAGTTAGCGCGATTGCCGCCGAAGGTCAGGGTACCGTCAACCCATACGGTGGCAGCCGAGGTAGGTTCGGTGCCTTTGAGCTGGTTACTGTAAGTCACTTGAGCGATGGCGCCGGTAGCGACTTCGATAGAGCCTGCCCATTGGCCAAGGTAGCAAGTTACGTTATCGCCATCTCCACCAAGGATGCGGAAGCCGCCCTTGTCGGAGGTGTTTACATTGCTTGAGTAGCTTGTAGTACCTACGCCGCTGGGGAACACAAATACGGGGCCGTAAGAATCACGGCCAGGGTTTGCGGTAGCGGCCTTACCTTCAGCGGTAAAGTTGCCCGTTGCCTTGTTGTAAGTCCACTGGGTGCCACCAAACTGCGGGCGGGTCCAGGGCTGGAGACCGTTTTCGGTTACGTCTTCGAGCAGTTCGTTTATGCTCGTCACGGTGGGAGTGATGCCGTAGTTGTCGTAGATATTCCAGAGCACACCATCGCTGCTGCTGGGACCGAAGCCCAGCGTGCTGCCGGCTGCACGGCGCATGCCGTTGGAGGCAGAAGCACCTGTCACGGTGAGGTAGCTGTTGTCGTCGCCCTGGCAGAACTGCAGGGTGAAGCCATCGAATACGGTGGTGTTCTTACCATTAATATTTTCTGTGTGCGTGCGCACGCCTACGTAAACGGGGGTGAGCTTATCGGTGAGTTCGGGTTGTCCCTCGTCGTTCATGCAGAGGTATTTCTGCAGGCTGAGGTTGTAGAGGTAGTGGGCGTTCCACTTCTCGGAACGGAGCAGGAGCCAGTTGTTGGCTTCGTCCGTCACATTGAGGGTGCTCTCATCCTGAATGGCGGGAGCGTTGGAGCTTACAATGAGTGCGTCGTGGCTATTTACGTTGTGGAACGTATAGGCCTTCAGCGAACTGATAGAGTTGGTCTCTGTCAGCTTGCCATACTTCAGGAGTTTTCCAGTTGACGCAAGGTTGACGATGGCTTGCTTCAGCGCATCATAGTCGGTGCATGTGCCATTGGCATAGACACTTTCGAGGGCAGCGGTCTCCTCAGAGGAGTAGCCCATGTAGCCATCCTTCTTGTTGATGAGCTCGCGGGCCTGGGCCTTGAGCTGCTCAATGTCGCGGGCGGTCTTGAAATAGACCTCGTTGAGGACGAAGTGGCCGCCATATTTCTCAGTAACCTCAAGGCGCACATAGTTGTGCCCCGTCAGTACAGAACTCAGGGTGATGGTAGGACGGTTGGCATCGGGAAGTTCGTACTCGCCGCCAATCTGTGTCCAAGAGCTGTTGTTGTCGGAATAGTAAACCTTTACCTTCTTAGCTCGGTAGTTATTGTTGCGGCTCTGGTAGAGTTCGATCTGCTCTACATCAGAATTCTTGATGGTCTCAGAGAGACGGATATCAACGATATAGGGGAATGAATTGCCGACGCCTGCACCATAGTTGGTGTGCCAATAGGTGGTTTCGTCGCCATCGACGATATAATCCTTAGAGCCTTCTGCAGTAGAGTAGTTATTACAATTGACAACCGTCAAGCCTTCGCTGCTCAGCGTCTCGCGGGTAGCCTCTGCTTTGGCCTCTGCCTGTCGGGCTTCGTCCACCTTTATGGCTTTCTCCACACGGCCGAGGAGTTTGTCCATCACCTCCTGGGTGATGGGCTCGAATTCGCGATATTCCATCTGCTGGTTGCTGTGGAACTCATCGTCGGCGAGACCGCCGGTAGTCATATAGAAGGCAGGGATGCCATCGTCCATGATCTCAATGCCAGAACCATAGTCGTTGCGCTTACCGGCGGCAGAACCGCCATCGGTGTGGGAGCAGGACACTACGTTGCGGTGTGACCACTTGCCGCTGGCGAGAGAGTGGAGGGAGCCGTTGCGGTAGTAGGCCTTGCGTTGCAGGTTGCCCGAGTGCCAGTCGAAGTTCTCGAGGAAGGAGTACCAGCCGTTGAAGTAGGTGTTGGCGCCGGAGAGGCGGTGCGACGCGATGTAGTGCCATCCGTCATACTCGTCCTCGCCCGCTTCGGCATTCTTTTCGTTGTCGGCACCGCCTTCGGTCTTGTACCATGCGGTGCAGATGGTGTTGGTATAAGTGATGGGGCCGTCAGCGGTCTGTACGGTAACGACCTCGGGGCGCATGTTGGTGAGGAACTTCACCCACTGGCCCGGTACCCAGTATTCGCCGGCACGATAGGCCTTGGTGCCGGTGCCTTCACCGCCGAAGCGACTGATGGCAACGCCACCGTTGGAGTCGAGGGAGCCGGAACGCAGATAGTCGGGAAGATTCTTGTCGGTGTCGGTGTTGCCGTTGTCCCACATGGAGAAGATGATGTCATGGCGGTTGCCATTGACCTGAATACCCATGTAGCCATGTAGCACACCGAGGGACATGCAGTAGGTGCCGTTGTAGTCACTGCTCTCGGGAATCATGACCTCCTCGTATGCCCAGTCGTAGCTGTTGCCGGTGGGAGCTTCGGTGTTGGTGGTCTTCCACTCGTTGGTGTGGACGGAGGGCGACGACAGATAGTCGGGGAGATAGGCTTTCTCCTCGCTGCTCTTCGTCAACTGCCAATGGGTGATCTTCGTAATGTTGCCGTGACCGCTGGTGACGTTGATGCGCACGCGGTAGTAGGCGCTGGCAGGCAGAGCGGTGGTGGGCATGACCTCCACGAGTTGGGCATCGGCCGAGGCGCTTATGCTCTTAGTGCCAGAGTAGATACGGGTTTTGTCGTCAGCCGTGCGCACCTCGAAGTCGAAGGTCACGCTTCCGCTGGCGGTGATAGAGAGCTGCAGACGGTTGTTGCCTGCGGGGAGGTGGAGGAATGCCTCCATCGACTTTGCGGCACTGCCGTTTGTCGCCCATGCGGTCAGCGGATTGGTTCCCGCCTTGTGACTGTCGGGCACTGTGCCATCGGCGTTAGCCACATCGGTGATGTAATAATGGTTTTCGTAGCCTCCGCTCGGTATATACTTGTTAGCGGTGGCGTCCCAAACTTGCCAGAAGTATCTGCCAAGGGGCAATTGGTGGCTGTCGTTCTCAATCACAGTGTCGTGATTGTCAGCCATCGATATCACGGGCATCAAAAAAAATAGGGCCGTGATAAGGGTCAATAATTGTTTCATAGTATGGTTTAAAGTGGATTTTAGTAAAAAACAAGTTTCTGCTGCGAGGGAGAAACTAACCAATGTAGTGCAAAATTAGCATTATTTCTTGTAGATATACTAATTTTGTCTAAAATAATAAATTTCTGTCACAAATACTCTTTGGATTTGATAATCGTGTGTGGCAGAAATTCGCCAAGATGTAAAGTGTCGTATTACTGCTCCCTTCCATAAAAGAATAGCAGACGTGCATCTCTACATATTTGTTGACTCAGTAGGACATTATTTTGGTGGAAGAAAAAGGATGGATCCCATAAATAGCTGCTTTTTAGCTACTTACAGAATCCGTCTGTGTCCGAAGCGGAAGCACCCTGTATCAATGTTATTTGGTCTTATTGGTGATAATTAGCAACTTGCACTGTCTTGGGTGTATCAATTTAATGCCAATGGCCAACTATATTGGAATAATGCGGCCAATGTGCGGCCAAATTGCATTATCACAAGGTGGGAGGCTCTTTACAGTAATGTATCACTTTGTTGCCTGCATAATTTCCTTCTGTAGAACAAGTGTTCTTTCCCGCCTTTGTTGAGGTTATCTCAAGTCGACTGCAAAAATACCAATTTCATCTCATATACCCAAAACTTTGCAAAACTTACCGCAAGATAACCAATTGTTTATGATATGAGCGAAATGGGTTGTACAATCCATTTCCCAATTATCTTACCTCATAGCCAGATATACTCTCAAATCTATTTATGTCTTGGTCAGCATATTCTTCAATGTGGTCAGCAACGTAGTCTGCTATCTCATCAACAAGATTTGAATAGACTTCACCAATAGCATATATGCCATTGTCAAGTTCTTCGTGCTGTTGTGCCTTACGAAGAAACACAATGACCAAATCTGTGAGTTTGGGGAGGTCAGATTTGTTCTCTTCTACTAACTTGTGATATAGTTTTTTGAGGTCAGTGGTAGCCTTCTTAATGTTCTTTGGGCTCTCACATTCCTCAATTTCTTCTTCATATAGGTCATCTACATCTAGAATAATCTTTGAGAAATGCTTCATTTCACACTTGGTGAAGTCTGTCCAGAAGGTGATAATTCTATCATCTTCCAGCCATTCCTTCGTATAACAGTTGAACTCCTATTGAGAGGATTCAATCCATTTTTGTTCTCTTTCTGTAAAAGTAGTTTTGGTAGCCATATATAAATCTATTGTCATTCCCTTTCTTAAGCAATATACCCATGAGGTATCAGAACACCCCACCAATGCTTTTTTAAATGCCTTCTTTGGAATAGAGGGGCTACGCAAATACAAGGCAGGAGATTAGAACGCAGCCACCGAGTATTGCTGACAGAATGAAGTACTTCTCGCTTTTGTCCTTACTATTCATAGATATAGAATATCAGTATTATTTCAAAAGACCTTTATCACGGAGGGATTTCAGCAGGTTATAGGTCGTGGATTTCTTTCTGTTAATCTTCTTGCACAACTCATCAACAGTAGGCTTGACATCGCCAGACATAAGTTCAATGACCTGCTTTTCCAAGTCAGAAAGCTCAGGACTATTTGCGTAATGACCTTTCCTTAAAAGGGTGATATTGAACATACCTTCAGTTTCGTATTGAGGTTCTGGCAAACCTGCATTAAGCATCAGCTCCTGCATTCTGCCTATACCAGAGCCGACATGCTCGACAAGGTTCATTCGCATGAACAGACTGAAAATGTATGGATTGCGAGAAAGGCTCTTCCTGCCAAAATGTCTTGCGACCAAAGGAAGAAGTCCTCCAGGATTTGTGATCTCAATCCTGTCATCATACACCTCCACGTTGGTGAAGGCTCCCTGCTCATAGTAGTCTCTATGGGCGAGGGCGTTTATCAATGCCTCGCGAAATACATCAAGAGGCATTTCCCACTTCTCTGTACGTGCCCCCGTACCTTTAATTTCATATTCGAGCTTCAACTTGTCCTGAAGCCAGCTGAGAGCCTGCTCATATTGGGCTACGAGAGGTCCACCGAAAGTCTTGTCATCAATGATGTGCAACTTGTCTGTTCCTTTGAACTGAGTGCATCTGACCACAGCGTGAAAGAACAGATTCTCGGGATGCTTGTCAAAAAACAGTATAGCACCACGCTTTACATCGCCATTCTCGGTAAATGCCTGCAGGTTTTCAAGCAGTTGCTCGTCATCCACATTGTTGGATATGTGAGCTTCACGCCTGAATGCTTTCAGTGTGTCAGCATCCAAATTGTCATAGATATTGTACTTCCTGTTAGGTATGGAGTCATAGTATATCTTTTCCGCTTGCTGGAACAACTCGCGGATTTCTTCCACGTTCGTGAGTTTTTGACTGTTGGCTCCTTCCCTGACGAAGATACTGCCACAAAAGAAGTATGGCACTTGCCTTCCGGCAGGAACTTCCACTACCCAGACCTCGGTACCATCCACTTCTACTGGGTACAGATCGCAGTGAAGTGCTGGCGAGATTTCTCCAATAGAACCTTGGATTGCTGACCGCTTGGAATTATCTATAGTGGTGCCCTTAATTGTTCCGTGGTCATCTATGCCAATAAGCACATATCCACCAGCGGCATTGGCGAAACTGCACACCTCTTCAGTTATATCACGTACTTTCTGAGGTACGGAAACCTTGAAATCCACATTGTAGGACTCGCCACGTTCTGACATTCTCTTTATGTCTACTGCTGTAATCATAACATTGATGCTTTCTATATTTTCTGCAAAGTTAGGCACTTTCCATTGGAATTCCAATATTGCTTTTGGAAAATTCCAGTATTTTAATGTTTTTTATTGGAAATTGCAAGGTAATAGTGCTTTTGGATTCCAAAAACAGGGCAATTAGTGGCTTATAGCCTGTGTTATGCAGACGAGAGCCCCCAAGGTAAAATCCCAAATACTTATCTTCCTTCTCAAAGCGTGAGTAGTACGACAGTCAAAAGACCGACACAAAAATGTTCAAAATAGAGTTTTATGAATACAAAAACAAGATGATTGCAGATTTTAAAGAATTTAGCAATCACCTTGTTTTTCATTCTTTTGACGTTGGAGGTCAGAATATTGAGATTCTGATGAACATCAATACTCATCCTCGTTCCATTATATCCTAAGTCAGCCCATTCTCTCTTATTTACAAGAGGTTGTGTGAGTCCATTTCTTAACCAACATACTCATGGGGTAGCAGAACACCCCACCAATGCTTTATAAATGCCTTCGCAAGAATAGAGGGCTACGCAATTTTATCCTATTTCAATAAACTCACGATAAGTCCAAGTCTTTATGCCAATTCATAAAGATTCTCCTTCTACAATATAAGGTTCCAGTTTCTTATCGCTCAAGCATCCTCATCATATTCTCCTATTTTGGCGGTATTGCAGGCTATTACATCATTATCGCTACAGTCCTTGTCTTCAAAGAACAAAGTTTTTCTTCTTCTTACGATGTGAAGTTATCTTTTGATGAGAAAGCAGATGAAGTGGCAAGTGCAGCTTGTGATGGCTTGTTTTAGGACTGAAAGAATAGGTAATAAGCCTATAAAGAGTGTGTCAAAAGTCTCCAATCAGACTTTGGCACACACTCTTTTTTGCTGCAAATTGTGTAAAATGCGGCCAAAATGTGGCCATTTTTAGCATAAAAGAAAAAATGGACTCTGCAAGCAGTTGTGTTTTAGCTACTTACAGAGTCCATCTGTGCCCGAAGCGGGAACAGAGTCCCTGCTTCTTGTTATTCCTTATTGGTTGATATTGAAGCTCTTCCTTGGTCTTGTGTCCTTCTGATGTTTCATCAAAAACCAACAAAACTTCAAAGTCATGGCCAAAGCATGGCCAAAATCTGTATGTTCTAATGTCTAACTATCATTTGGCACGGAAACATCCAGAGCTTAAAGTCGGGTGCAAAGTTAGCCATAATTTTTGAGGTGGACAAGGATTTGGGTTTGGAAGTGGAATATTCCTTTCTAATGGTATGGTTTAGTGCTCAGTCAAGAATTGTTGATACAGACAAATATCATCGGGAAGTTTGTAGTCCAGATTGCCGTTATCTCTTAATTCCATCAGCAATCTTCCCATTATGTTGGGGCCAACATACATATTTCCTTTGGTCTTGACACCCCATCCATTTGGTCTCGATTGTTCTTTATCTGATTTCCTGTCTTGCAGTTCTACTATGTATTTGCCCTTGGTTCTTTTCAATTCTTCTCTGAACTCAAGGCATTGTTCATACTTTATTTGCAGACAGTATTTCATTGTGTCAAGGATGATGGCACCCCAATCTTCTCTACGATGTCCACCTAACTTTTGATAGTGCTTGGCTGTCATCTTTGGTGAGTTGGAATGATAGACTGCTTTGATGGATTCTTCTGTGGCAAACTTAATTGTTTGGAACAAGTGTTCACTACTTTTGAATGGAATGCTATTGACCATCAGAGGACACGCAGACATATTCGAGAGTAACCAATGATCATTTGTCTTCTTTTGGAAGAACACAGACTCAGAAATGGGATATTCCTTGTCTCCAACATATTTTGGATAGAACTTTTGGATGAACTCAAATATTCCGGAAGAACTCTTGGATTTTTCCATAGTTATACCTCCTTTCTACTGACAAGAATCCACTTGCCTTTATTTTCCATTATCTCAATTTGTTCTCTCTTGACGATACGAATATTGGATGTTTCAAACACAGCAATGTTTTTGGTACCATCAGGTTTGGTCTGAGCAGTAGGCCAGACATTGTAGAGAACCCCAATACTGTTGAGGAACTCTGCTGCCGCTTTTTCCTCTGCAAAACCTGCTTTTTTTGCACCAGTGATAGTCGTACCTATCCACTTCCTGAACTCTTTGCCCTTGGCTTTTATTTTGTTAGGAACAGATAATCCCAATTTCTCCTCAACCTTCTGGATAATGGATACTGAAACAGGCAATGCCGACACAATATGATTATCTTCTGCCAAATCAGGTATCTCAACAGTATAGAGATAATGTTCGGGCATTAGGTCAAGGTTGCGGGGCTGTGAATAATGCACTGCAGAAGATTCTGTCTCTGTCAGATACACCCCAAATCCAAACTTGATGCCTGTTCCTTCACCTGCACTAGAAAGGTCAAACTTGTCAAACAAGAATGGAGAGCCGTGAAATAATGTCATTGTTTTTACAATAGGTATTTGTAACTAAAGTTTCGCACACCCTGTTTTACAAGGGTTTTTGCGACGTTTGAGGGGTTAATTGATTGATTTTCAGTTGGTGTTTATAAATGTTAATGGATTTACGCCACCTCGCTATCATTCTGATTGCCAAAATCTTG
>JAZLLD010000101.1:0-20884 GCA_045597945.1 Bacteroidales bacterium | reverse complement strand
AACTGGCGGGAGTGGGGCGGAGCCAGGGGCAAGGCGCGGGATTTTGGGCGCGGCCGATTTTGGCGGAAACGGTGTGGTGCGGAGAGGCTCTGCGGCCGGCTTTGGTGCGGAAATGGATTTGGCCGGGGACTGACTATTGCCAGGCCGGGGCCGAAAGCGGATGCGAAAATGGCATGATGGCATTTGGGCATGATGGCATCTTGCCACTTTGTGCCCTCGCTGCAAGTCCAGTGATCCTTCGCTATAGCTTCGCTCTCGGGAGTGGGTCTTCAGCGTGGTTACTGCGGGGTTTGTCATGTGTGTTTTTTTTCTGAATTTTGGATTTTTTTTCTCTCAAGGCAATAAATAATGTAAAAAATAGTTATTGTTTTTTAGGTAAAATATAAAACGACAAATTATGAAGTGCAGCATTCCTAAAGGTACGCGTGACTTTCTCCCCGTAGAGATGGCTCGCCGCAACTATATTTTTGATACTATCCGCGAGGTCTTCAAGGCTTTCGCTTTCGAACCTATTGAAACTCCTTCGCTTGAAAACCTTTCCACGCTGATGGGCAAATATGGCGAGGAAGGCGACAAGCTGCTCTTCAAAGTCTTGAATTCGGGTGATTTCATGGATGGTGTTGATTTCAATCAGGACTATCGCAAAGTGGCACCCCGCATCTGCGACCGCGGCCTCCGCTACGACCTGACTGTCCCCTTCGCACGCTTTGTTGTCCAGCATCGCGACCAACTCACCTTCCCTTTCCGCCGCTATCAGTTGCAGCCCGTGTGGCGCGCAGACCGTCCGCAGAAGGGCCGCTATCGTGAGTTTTATCAGTGCGATGCCGATATGATTGGCAGCACTTCGCTACTGAACGAGCTCGAACTCGTACAGATGATTGACGCAGTGTTCCAAAAGCTTGATATTGAAGTTACTTTAAAAGTAAACAACCGCAAAGTCCTGGCTGGCATTGCCGACCTTATTGGCGCTCCTGACAAGCTGGTGGACATCACCGTGGCTATTGACAAGTTGGATAAGATTGGTCTTGAGAAAGTGCGCGAGGAGTTGGCCGACCGCGGTCTTGCCGCAGAGCAGATTACTGCTCTCGATCCCGTTTTCAACCTCTCCGGCTCTGCCACCGAGAAGCTTCAGCAGCTTGCATCTCTCTTCCAGGGCAATGAGGTTGGCACCAAGGGCGTGGAAGAATTGAACGAACTTTTTGGCTATATTGCCCAGGTGGATCCCAAGTGCCATGTGGAGTTGGACCTCACGCTGGCTCGTGGCCTGAACTATTACACCGGTGCCATCTTTGAGGTTAAGGCTCATAATGTCAGCATCGGAAGTATCTGTGGCGGTGGTCGTTACGACAATCTCACCGGCATTTTCGGCATGTCAGATGTCAGTGGCGTTGGCATTTCTTTTGGTGCCGACCGAATCTACGATGTGCTCACCGAACTTGAGAAATTCCCCGCCAATCTTGGCCAGTCTGCTCAGGTGCTCTTTATCAACTTTGGTGCCGAGAGTATGCCTTATTGCATTGGCTGCGCTGCCAAGCTGCGTGCCGCCGGCGTCAGCACCCTTGTCTATCCCGATGCTGCTAAGATGAAGAAACAGATGGACTTTGCCAACAAGAACCGCGTGCCTTTCGTGGTCTTTGTGGGCGAGACCGAGATTGCCAACGGCACTGTTACTGTTAAAGATATGGCCCAGGGCACCCAGGAGACCTTGACCATGGATCAGTTGCTGGAAAAACTCAAATAATCATTTGTTCATGAGAAAAATAGTTGCCATAATCGGTCTTGTGATTGTGATGATGGGCGCTTTGCGAGCCCAGGATACTGTTCGGATTATCGACACTGTGCAAGTTACTAAGTATGTGACGGTTGTTGATAGTGCTTCCATCAAGATGTTGCAGGACAAACTGGCTCTGGCAGAAGAAAAGGACCAGTTCTACAAGTCCATCCTCTCCAACTCGGGCGTGGACAAAAACAAACTGGAGGCCGACCGCGACCACTACCGCCGTGCCGTGGATTCGCTCAATGCCCTGGTGCGTTCATGCGAGCTCGACAATGTGCGCAAGGAAGAGGCTAACAAATACTTAGCCCAACGTGCCAAAGAGGCCGAAGGGAAAGTTAGCGAAGCCACCAACCGCAAGAAGAAAGTGCGTGCCATTCAGGGCATTGCCATGCGTATGTACCGCACACCAAACTGGGAAGTGAGACTCACGCCCGGTTCAGCCGATGGCACTTACGACAAGATTCTACGCAACCGCAATGCTGGCAATATGGAGTTTGACTTTGTCACCGGCGCCTCTGTCATGCTGTGGGACTTGACCAAATATTTCAACAAAGACCTTCAGTCCAAAGAGTTGGCCGACGGTAAGTTCAAGACCCCGGAAATCCGCAAGTTCGACCAAGACTTTGCCTACGACCTCGGCATCTATGTTGGCTTTGGTGGTAGCAACCTCTTCAAGAATTTCTACCTCGGGCCGTCATTCCGCTTTGTCGACTTCTTCTATCTGACTGCCGGCATCAATATTGCCGAATACACAGTGCTGGTCTCCGGATATCACGATGGTGACAAACTCCCGACATCGCTCACCATTGACGATGTCACGGCCAAGTCCTGGCTTGTGAAGCCTTTCATCTCGATGAGCATCGACCTCGACTTCCTGTCGTATATTAAGAAATAGTATAACCTATTAATATCTAAGGGTTCATAGGGCATCGCCCCTATTGAATCCTTTGCTTTTTAAATTGCCCAACATGAAGAAAATCATTATTGCTGCACTAATTCTGATTGCTGCTACAGCCTGGTCCAAGCCAGTTGACCAAGAGAAAGCCGCTCGCATGGCACAGAACTTTTGGCAATCGTCTGCCCTTGGCGAATGGCAAGGCATGGCCGATGTCACAACCCTTGTTGGCATTGACGAAATCTTTGTCTTTGCCAATCCGCAAGGCGGTTTTGTCATTGTGTCGGCTGACGACTGTGCGCTGCCTATCCTAGGCTATTCTGCATCATCAGTTTTTGCTATCCCTGTTCCCGAAAATGTGCTGGACTGGCTGAATGGTTACGCATGGGAAATCCGCCAATTGCAACAACATGCTGTTGATCCTTCCCAACGAGTGGTTGCCGAATGGAAAAGATATTATGCCAACGAAGTTTCCTCTCCCACCTTGGTCACGGCTGTTGCCCCCTTGCTTACAACCACCTGGAGCCAAGGTACTTACTACAACAACCTCTGCCCAACCGATGCCACTTCGGGCCAGCACACCGCCACAGGTTGCGTGGCCACGGCTATGGCTCAAGTAATGAAATATTGGAACCACCCTGCCCAAGGCATGGGTTCGGAAAGCTACAACCACCCCACCTATGGACCTCTGAGCGCGAATTTTGGCGCTACCACCTACGACTGGACCAATATGCCCAACCAGCTTAATGCTGCCAGCACTCCACAGCAAGTACAAGCCGTAGCAACACTGATGTATCATGTTGGCATTTCAATTGTAACTAATTATGGTCTTTCCTCCACTGGAGGCAGTGCTGCCGATATCGTTGCGCGGAATGGACTGACATATCCTTGTGTAGAAAACGCACTGCGCCAATATTTTGACTATAGTCCGCTAGTCTTTGGCGCGCGCCTCAACGGTATGGGCGATGACCGCTGGCGCGCCATGTTGCGCACCGAACTCGACAGCGCGCGACCCGTGGTTTATTCCGGTTTCGACTTGTCTGGCGGCCATTGTTTTGTATGCGATGGCTATGACAATCAGGACCATTTCCATTTCAACTGGGGCTGGGGTGGCACCAGCAATGGCTACTTTGCCATCGGCTCGCTCAATCCCTCAGTAGGCGGCATCGGCACCAATACATCTTCCACTTTCAACCTCGACAACATGGCCGTTTTCGGCATCCGCCCAGCCAATAGAGATAACGCCACCACTTCAGTTGTTACGGCCGTTGCCGACGACGCTGCCCATGCAACCATCACCGGTGCAGGAACTTACAACAACTTTTCCACTGTCACCCTCAATGTCACAACTGCCGACGGCTATCGTTTTGACCATTGGAGCGATGGCTCTCGCAAACTCCCGCGCCAGTTTTGGACCAATGGCAATGTCAACCTCACCGCCCATATTGTTCCCGTGGTGGGTGACACAATTTCTTATTGTGGCAACTCGCATGAGGGCAATCTCATGAACCGCTATTTTGCCATCAAGGTCAATGCCGCAGACCTGCCTTCCGGCCAGTCTCTCAAGAGTGTGCAACTATTCAACCCATACGAGGGCGACTACACCATTCGCATCTATGCCGGCGACACCTATTCCCCTGGCACACAAATCTATGAAGAGGCGTTCCATTTGCCCGGATCAAACCAATGGGAGACTATGCGATTCTCGCAACTTGTTCCTATTGCTAACACCAACAACCTGTGGATTGTAGGCCGCTGTGTGGGCAACAACTACCCAATTCCCGTCACCACCTATTGCGGCAACCAGGATGGCGGCTGGACTTCCACAAATGGTGTTGTCTGGTCGCAGCTCACCGATATGACTGTTATGTTCCGCGCCATCTTCAGCCAGTCTACTGATGTTGTCATCAGTGCCACTGCTGCCGACACTTCGCAAGGCCATGTGCAGGGTGGCGGCCGCTATGCTTTGGGCGAGACTTGCACCCTGACAGCCATTCCCTCTGGCGACAATGTGTTTGACCATTGGAATGATGGAAACACCAGCAATCCTCGCACCTTTACCGCCACATCGTCAGCCTCTTATACTGCTCATTTCTCCGGCTGTGGCATTTCAACGCTCCCGGCCACGCAGGATTTCAGTGCCGGTCTGGATTGCTGGACATCCTACAGCGCATCAACCTCCAATGCCGCATCCATGACCATCGTCAACCAATCTAGTTGGTGGGGCTCTGTGGAATACTTCCAGTTCTGTAGTCAAAGCTATTCCGATGCCTACGACCAGTACCTCATCTCGCCCCGCATCCTTGCACCCAATGCCATCGACCTCACCCTCAGCTATCGTTGCCAAGGCTCTACAGAAACATTTAATATTGAATATTCTACCACCGACAATTCTCCTTCCAGTTTTACCCATATTGTCCGCAGCAAGACTGCCACTTCCAGCACCTGGGACACCGTTCAGGCTCAAATTCCGGCCGAGGCCAAGTATATTGCCATCCATTACACTACCAACCACGGATATTATCTTTATATCGATGACATCCAGCTGGTTGGACAACCTCTTCCAAATCACACAATCACCGTTGTTTCGGAATATCCGACTATGGGTTCTGTCGTTGGTGGCGGTCCTTTTGAGGAAGGTACATCAACCACCATCCAGGCAATACCCAACAACTGCTACGCCTTCACTCACTGGCAGGATGGCAACACCGACAATCCCCGCACCATCGTGGTTGCCGGCGATGCGACCTACACGGCCTCCTTCACCCCCATATCCTATTATGGAGCCGAGACCCTCGTGGGTTGCGACAGTGTCCTGTGGCATGGCAACTGGTATCATGCAAGCTCAACTGCCGAGTCCTTCGCCACCACCACGGCTGAAGGCTGCGACTCTATTGTTACACTGGTACTTACCGTCAACCATAGTGTGATTGTCGACACTACAATCTTCGCCGATGGCCCTTACACAATTGATGGCGTAACCTATTCTGAATCAACCACTGTTCAGCAACACCTCACTACGGCTGAAGACTGCGATTCGTTGGTGACCATCAACTTGGTCATTGAACCACAGGAAATATATTTCACCGTCACTGCTATCTCCTCCAACGAGGCTTATGGCTCTGTGGATGGTGGCGGCCAATACTTTCAGGGCACTGGGGCAGAATTGCTTGCCATCCCAGCCGAAGGTTTTGTCTTCCACCGCTGGGATAATGGCGTGACGCAAAACCCCTATACCTTGGTGGTAGAGAGCGACACTACCGTTGTGGCAGAATTTCTTCCGGCACAAGGAATCGCTGAGATATTGTCCAATATCCGCATCCAGACCCAGGGCCGACAACTTACCATCAGCAATGCCCAGGGTAGCCGCATAGCTGTGGTTGATGTCATGGGTCGTATTGTGACGCAGGTGGACAAAGCCGCTGAAATACATTCTGTTCAACTGCCTCATTCCGGCATCTACTTCATCTGGGTAGACAACATATTTGCAAAAAAAGTAATTGTTGGTCCACTGACAGATTAGCTGCTGGCATTTTACTTTTCAATAAAAAGTAGCAGCAATATTGCCTTGGGTGCGATATTGCCGAAGATGTGGTGAACCCCTTGTGAAACATCTCCAATAGGCCGTTTCTCGGGGCGGGTCTTCAACGGGACTTCAACGGGTTTACAACGGGGCTTCAGTTTTTCGGCTCTGTGGGCACTTTGGCTTTTGTAGCATTGTTTATTGCAGCTAGTGCTTTTTAGAGTTTTCCCCATAGCCTGTGATACAACAATAAATGGTCGCCAGGCGGCTGGCGACCATTTGTTGGGAAGGATTCGGCTATCTGCAGAGTTTGCCGGCCTCGAATTTGAGTGCGGGGTAGGTTGCTCGCAAATCTTTCACGGCACCTTCAATTCCGCTGCCGCCAGAGGTGGCAAAGGGAATAAGGGTCTTGCCCTCAAGATTGTGGGCCTCAATGAAAGTGTTAATGATGTGGGGTGCCACATACCACCAGATGGGGAAACCAATATATATGGTGGTGTACTGGTCCATGTTCTCCACCTTACCGGCCATCTCGGGGCGTGAAGCCTTGTCGTTCATCTCCACTGAAGAGCGGCTCTGTTTGTCTCGCCAGTCCAAGCCGGCTGCGGTATAGGCAACCATAGGTTTGATTTCAAATAAGTCGGCCTTCTGCTCTTTGGCAATTTTTTCGGCCACCTTTTGGGTTGTGCCTGTGGCCGAGAAATAAGCCACCAAGACTTTGCTTTGTGCATTCATAGTCAATGCGATAAAAAGGATTGATAATAATGTGATAAATTTCCTCATCGTTGATTTTTTGTTTCTCTGTTCCGGTCGGGACACGTTACAGTGCATTTCAATAACCAAGGGCGGTAGCCGAAAATTCGGTTTCCGCCCTCCGGTCATTGCTGTAAATCAATGATTACTATTTCTTGAAATAACGGTTGTACAGACCCTGGAAGGCTTTGCCGTGGCGAGCCTCGTCGCGAGCCATCTCGTGCACTGTGTCGTGGATAGCATCCAGGTTCAGTGCCTTAGCACGTTTGGCCAGGTCGGTCTTGCCCATGGTAGCGCCATTCTCGGCATCGATGCGCATTTTCAGGTTTTTCTCGGTGCTGTCGGTGATCACCTCGCCCAGGAGCTCGGCAAACTTAGCGGCGTGCTCAGCCTCTTCGTAGGCAGCCTTTTCCCAGTACAGACCGATTTCGGGATAACCCTCGCGGTGAGCCACGCGGGCCATAGCCAGGTACATGCCAACCTCGCAGCATTCGCCGTTGAAGTTAGCGCGTAAGTCGGCCATGATGTCCTCAGGTGCACCCTGTGCCACGCCAACAACATGCTCGGCGGCCCAAGTCAGGGTCTCTTCCTTCATTTCTTGCATGGGTTTTCCGCAGAGGGGGCATTTTGCGGGCATTACTTCAGCTTCTTCAATGTGGCCACAAACGGGGCAGATAAATTTCTTCATAAGTGATGTGTGGGTTTATTGTTTATTAGATTATATTGCTTAGTTGCTTAATTGTTGTCGCAACGAATAAGTGACTAAACCTCTTAGCTCAATAAAACATTTGAGGTTCAAAGGCATACTAGTCGAGTACCAGACTCGGTGCGGTGTATACGCGGGCAGCCAGTTCCTGGTTGAGCATATAGAGGCTCTTGGGGTCGTTGCCGAAGAGTTCCATCTTGGTAATCATGTCGCGGGCGTTGGTTTCCTCCTCGCCTTGCTCTTTGATAAACCAGTCCAGGAACTGCATGGTGCGGAAATCCTTCACCTCGTAGGCGGCGGCGTAGATGTTGTTAATCAGCAAGGTGACATATTCCTCGTGGGCAAGGCCAGCCTGGAGCACATCCATGTCGCATTTGAACTCCTTGTCGGGCTGGGCAATGCCGAGCAGGGTCACATGGCAGTCGTTGTTCTGCATATATTGGTAGAACAGCATGGCATGGTCGCGTTCTTCCTGAGCCTGAATCTTATACCAGTTGGCAAAGCCATCCAGGCCGCGGCGTTCAAAATAGTTGCTCATGTCTAAATACAGATAAGCAGAATAGAATTCCTTGTTAATCTGATCGTTGAGCAGTTCGGTTACTTTCTTGTTAATCATAATTGTATATTTTAAAGTTATAGGTTATTCTTTTTCAAACACTGAGGACAGAGACCATGGTAGTACACATGTGTCGAGTGCACCGAAAAATTGGCCAGGTGAGGATTTTCCATCAGCCCTTTCCCCTCAGGCAGCGGCATGTCGTGGATAACTCCGCAGCTGTCGCAGAGAAAATGGCCGTGCATGCTGGTGTCGGCATCAAACCGTGCGTTCTTTTCGTCAATCTTTATCACCTGTATTGCTCCAGCCTCCACAAACAGCTTTAGTGTGTTGTAGACCGTGGTGCGAGACAGTGTGGGCATGGATGGCGAGAGGGCTAAGAAAATCTCGTCGACCGTGGGGTGCGTCCTATTTTTCAGTAGGTAGTCCATGATAACAATCCGCTGCTGAGAGAAGTGGATTCCACAATTTGTCATATATTTTCGTGCCTCTATCATTTTATTTTACCAATTGAAAAATAGTTGTTTACTTGAATTATTTGTAATTATTTCAAATTTTAATCAATTGCAAAGATACGACTTTTTTTTGAATCACAAAACTTTTTTCAGCCAATAATCATATTTTCTCCATCAATCTTGCTACTGTTGCCTCTAGATGAATCAATAAAATGATGTATCTTTGCAAATTATAGCTGCTGCATATAGAATACATTCTAAAATATATAGAATCTGATTCTATATCTGCGTCAAATCATCTGGCACTGAGTGCTTGTTGTGGACAGGTTGCCAAATAGATGATATACAAGTGATAAAATATTGACATTCGCACTATCGATAGCTGTCTGCCATATTGCTGTGACCTTAGATGTAGAATATAGAATTACATAACACATTGATTACACACAAATGTGCGCACTATTTACAAAAACCATTCTAGATTCTATATCTTGGGGTTCCCATACATCTTTTGTTCTCCCCTTGTGTGCCCGCCTCCACAACCGGTTGATTTCTCCGCTACGCTATCAAAGGCTGCCACCGCGGCCTTCTTCACCCCGTAGAATCAACGGAACTACAGTGGACCTACCAAGACCTTCCATTCGGTCAAGGCTGCGCTTCGCTAGTTCACAGTAATTCGTATTTTCAAAACTCAATGTGGTTGATTTATTTAATTTTAATAAGTTACCTTATATATCAATTATCCGATGAATATTCTTTCATTGTCACATTTTTGTGACGCTGACAATGGTTACGGACATGAAGAGTTGTTTTTTGAGTTTAAAATTCTGGAGTGCTGAAAAATAAATTCACAAGTCGGCCTTCCGGGCGAAAAAAGATTTTGTATATTTAAAAAAAACACTAACTTTGCATCGTAAATTGGTTGACCATAAATCAGACAATCGATTGAGAAAGTTTATGTTGTGCATTCTCTCAACTTCTGAGAGTATGGACATTTTGCTGTAAAGTCGTGGCCTTCCAACCCAAAATACTCTAGAGCAAGATATCGCCTGGTGCGATTCCTGCTTTGCGGAGTGGCGTTCGTGCTGGAATATTGCTGAAAACTGCCAATTGGCTGCAGGAAACCATAGATTGGTGTCAGTTTATGTGAATCATTATTAACTTTTTACAAATACAAAAAACACACAAAAAACTAAACAAAACAACAAACAATGTTACACGAAAAGAAAGAGTATCAAGCTCCTCTAGTGGAGCTGTTTGAAGTTCAGGTCGAACGCGGATTTGCCGGCAGTTCGGATCCCGAATCATCTCGCGACACCTATGGCTTGGGCAACACCGAGCAAATGAACAACGGCGAAACACTTCAGTTTAACTAATTCAAACAGCTCACACCATGAAAAAAAAGACTTTTGTTTACACTGCCTTTGCTCTGTTGGCAATGGGCTTCTCTGCCTGCCAGAAGGAGTCTGCCATGCTGACCTTCACTGCCCAGACCGAGACTGGCAACGACAAAACTGCCCTCAACGACAACCTCTACTTTGAGTGGGACGACAACGATGAAGTAGAAATCTTCAACACTTCCTCTCATGCCACCTTCAGTGTTACTCCCCGCCAAGACAATCGCATTTGGGCCGACCTGGTAGGCCAAAATATTGGCGAGGCACCCTACACTGCCATCTATCCCGCCAGCATTGCCACCTCCACGGTTAATGCGGTGACTCTTCCCGAGTATCAGCAGACCACCGACGGCAATCTGCACAACTTCCCCATGATGGCCACTTCCAACACTAACGAGATTCTGTTCACCAACCTCTGCGCTGCCGTCCGCATCAGCCTTCCCCAGGGCACTGCCAAATTGCAGCGTATCGAGGTGGTAGCCGACCAGCCTATCAGCGGCCGTTGCTCCATCAGCAATTATATCGATGGTAAGCCCTATGCCGTGGCCACATCCGACGGTTCCAAATTCGCCGCCCTCGTGATTAGCAATCCTACCGCCAATAACAATGACGAGTACTGCATTGCCCTGCCCGCAGGCACTTACCACGATTTCGACATCAGACTCTATTCCACTGAAGGTGCCGTTTGCAGCAAGATCGTCACCAGCAACGATGGCATCAACCTGATACGCAACGTTATCACCACCTTCGAATTCGCAAGCGCCGAATTTGAGACCGAAAGAGTAGCACGACTCGCAGCGCACGCTTTTTCCACCGATAATCCTATTAATCCCACGAAAATCGTGTTCCACTACCATTCCAATGTCACTTCTGACAAGCAGCTTCAGAATCCCAATGTTGAGTCTGAGGTAATCTATGGCGTGATGGAAGGCGATGTTTACCATGTGTACACTCCTGCCCACTACATCCTGGCACCTGTAGACGGCTCCGGTTTATTCTCATTTTCGAATCTTGAAGCCATTGAGTTCGGTCACTACTTCAGAACTGACGAGACCACCAGCATGAATGGAATGTTCTATGGCGACGAAAGACTCACCTCACTTGACCTCTCAACCTTCAACACTGAGCATGTAACCGACATGGGCAAGTTGTTCGAAGGCTGCCAGAGCATCACCAAACTCAATCTCACCAACTTCTCCAGCAATTCGTTACAGCGAATGTACAAAATGTTTCAGTGGTGTCTCCATATGACTTCTATTGAGTTCAATAGCGCATTCACTGCTCCTGAACATCAGCCGAATACCATTCAAGGTGCAGAGGTAGATGATTTTGGTTTAAGCAGAGCATGCTTGATGTTGGGCCATGACGCTAATGGAGGCTGCACCATCCACTGCAACACCACTACAATGGACCGATTAAGGAATTATGGTGGGGGTAATACAAATGATGTGCATTTCATCACCACGTATTAATCCCCGAGTAGATTTGACGGCCTAACTGCGCCGCCAGTTTATGAATAATCTGCGCCCCTGCCACTCCGGTTGCGGGGGCGCTTGTTATGCGGAGCAGAAGAAAGAATAGCCAGCACATCCGGAGAAGCCCTAAAGTGGCCATTGGGCAAAAAAAGAGATCCTTCGCTGTACCTTCGCTATACCTTCGCCATGGCTTCGCTCTGTGAAACACCCGCAGGGCGATGTTTCACGGGCTGTTCGGCACTGCTAAAGATTGATGAATTATCCGCGTGCAAATTTTGTCACTGAGGCTCTTTTGTGATGCGGCCAAGATCTTTCCGGGTGCAACAAATAAAGAAATATTTCTATATATAGAAAAAAAAGTGTATCTTTGCAACGGCTAATGTGTGGTGGTTTGTGCGGATTAGTATAAATTTTAATTATTTACATTATGTCGTTTCGAAAGACTGTTTCGTGGTTTTTGCTGCCGTTCACAATGTGGTATGCGGTAGGCGTATGGTTTCGTAATCTTATGTTCAACATTGGGTTGAAAAAACAAGTAGCTCCCGGCGTCACCACCATAGGCGTGGGCAACATCTGTGCCGGAGGCTCAGGCAAGACTCCGCATGTGGAGTATCTTATCCGCTTGTTGCAAGACGATTACCGTGTGGCCGTGCTGAGCCGCGGCTACAAGCGCAAGAGCACCGGCTTTGTGCTGGACGACGGCTCGCACAACGTGAGCAAGCTGGGCGACGAGGCTGCTATGATTGCCGCCAAGTACCCCAAGGTGCAGGTGGCCGTATGCGAGAAGCGCCTCGTGGGCGTGGAGAAACTGATGGCGCAAGAGCAGCCGCCGCAGGTGATTCTGCTGGACGATTCTTTCCAGCACCGCTATATCAAGCCCACTATCAATATCTTACTGACCAGCTACAATAAACCTTTCTATGAGGACTTGGTGATGCCCTACGGCGACCTGCGCGAGGGCCGCTCGGCCAAGTACCGCGCCAATGTGGTGGTGGTGACCGGCACACCCAAGACAGCTAACCCCATTGAGAAACACAATGTTGTGAACCGCCTGGGCGTGCAGCCTTACCAAAAGGTGTTCTTCAGCTCGGTCAACTACCTTGAGCCTCGTCCACTGATGGGTGGCCAGGCGCTGCCGCTGCAGAGCGTAGACAACGCATTGGTAGTTACTGGTATAGCCAACCCCGAGGCTATGGTCAGCTATGTGGGGTCGCAGTGCCAGGTGGAGGCAATCTCTTTTTCCGACCATCATAACTTCACGTCCGGCGACATCAAGCATATCAGCCGCACTTTTGCCCAGATGAAGGGTGAACGCAAGATAATCCTGACCACCGAGAAGGACGCTGCCCGCCTCCGCCCCTTGGCCGAGAAAGACATGCTGGCCGGCCTGCCGTTCTACTACCTGCCCATCGAAGTGGAAGTGGAGGATTATTCCAATCAGAATTTCGGTCAGGGCGTGAGAAGCTTGGTAAACAGCAACATCCTCTTTGTCCACAAGATGAAGAATACCAAACTGGAATGGTAGAATTGATTTGATAGTTAATAGTTGATATTTAATAGTTCTTGTCGCAAGCAACCCTATTCACTCATCACCGATCACTCATCATTGAAATATGACTACTGTTGAAATTTGTTCAAATTCGCGCCAGTCGGCCATTAATGCCAAAGCCGGCGGTGCACGGCGGGTGGAGTTGTGTGCCAACTTGGAAGTTGGCGGCACCACACCCAAGGCAGAAGATATAGCCTACTGCGTTAATGAGTTGGGCTTACGCACCCATGTGCTGGTGCGCCCCCGTGAGGGCGACTTCTGCTATTCTACTGCCGAATATGCTCAGATACTGGAAGAAATTGATATGTGCCGCAAGGCCGGTGCTCATGCCGTGGTGGTGGGATTTTTGACCGCCGAGGGCAAAATCGACGAGGCCCGCACCCGAGAAGCTGTGCGTAGGGCAGCACCCATGGAGGTGACTTTCCACCGCGCTTTCGACGAAATGAACCAAGAACCTCTGGAAGCCTTGGAGGTGGTGATAGGCTGCGGTTGCCACCGCATCCTGACCTCGGGTTGCCAGCCTTCGGCCGAAGCCGGCATCGACACTTTGCGTCAGCTGGTGAAGCAAGCCTCCGGCCGCATCACCATTCTGGCCGGTGCGGGTGTGACCCCGGGCAACGTGGCCAAGATTGTGGCCGAGACCGGTGTTGCCGAGGTGCACGGCTCCTGCAAGCACACCCTGCCCGACGGCACCATGGAGACCAACCCGCAGATTGTGGCTGAGTTGTTGAGTAAGTTAGAAAAATAATATAACCATGAAACAATACAAGATTCTTTTTTCGTTAGTGGCCTTGGTGCTGCTGATGGTGGGTTGTGGCGACCCCCATTTTATTACCGACCGTGCCTATCGCAAGCAGGTGCACGAAGATTTTCTGCAACGCCAGCAGTTGGCCGAAGGCAGAGCCGAAGCCCTCTTTGGCGGTATGGACACCCTGAGCCGCCAGGAACGCGAGGCACTGGAATTCCTCTACGCCTATATGCCCTACAGCGATTTGGCCGACTACGACCAGCAGTTCTATCTCGACCAGGTGCGCACCGCTTTTGCTGCCCGCGACACTTTTAGCTGGGGCAAGTCTGTTCCCGAGGATGTGTTCCGCCATTTTGTACTGGTGTACAGAGTGAATAACGAAAACCTCGACTCAGCCCGCATGGTGATGTTCCGCGAGCTGAAAGACCGAGTGAAAGATATGACCATGGAGGAGGCTGCGCTGGAGGTGAACCACTGGTGTCATGAATATGTGGCCTACCGTGCTGCCGACGGCCGCACTTCAGCGCCCTTGGCCACTATGCGCACATCCTTAGGCCGTTGCGGCGAGGAGAGCACCTTTGCAGTTACTGCCATGCGTGCCGTGGGCATCCCCGCCCGCCAGTGCTACACCCCCCGCTGGGCTCACTGCGACGACAACCACGCCTGGGTTGAAGTGTGGGTTGATGGCGAATGGAAATTCCTGGGTGCCTGCGAGCCCGACCCACAGCTCAATATGGGTTGGTTCTCAGTGCCTAGCACCCGCTGCCTGATGGTGCACAGCAAGGCCTTTGGCCGTTATCACGGAGATGAAGAAGTGGTCAAGGAGACCGCGCTCTACAGCGAGCTCAACCTGCTCAGCCACTATGCTCCCACCAAGCATGTCACCGTCACCGTGACCGATGCCGAGGGCAAGCCTATGCAGGATGCCACCGTGAAATTCAAGATGTATAACTATGCCGAGTATTACACTTTGGCAACCTATAAGACCAATGCCCAAGGCCAGGCTTCGCTGACCACCGGCCTTGGCGACCTTCTTGTTTGGGCAACTGACGGTACCCGATTTGGCTATGCCAAACTCGATGTGCGTCAGCAGGATGATGTTACCTTGCAACTTACTCATCAGCAAGGCGAAGAGTATGCCGTGGATATGGATATTGTTCCTCCTGCCGCTGGCGATGCCAAGGTGACTCCTACCGATGAGGAGACCAAAGTCAACGAAGTGCGCAAACTGCAGGAAGACTCCATCCGCAACGCCTATATGGCTACCTTCCCCACTCAGGAGAATTACCTTCAGTTAGTTGACAAACACGACTGCGGCGCTGGCATCTTCACAGATGCACAGCTGTGGGAGATTATCCAGAAATCGGAAGGCAACTATGCCGAGGTGATTAAGTTTATCAATAATTATTTCTGTAGAACAAGGGCATTCGACCACATTTATGACTACTTGAAGTCATATTCGGATAAGGATTTGCGCGATGTACCCGCAGAGATGTTCGAAGCTCAGCTTACTGATTTTGACTTTGGTAGAACTACCCAGGCAGGTCGCATCATCGAAGTCTCGTATGATGTCTATAAGCAGGGCATCATGCCAGCCCGCATCAGCAACGAGCTTATCCGCGACTGGCGTAAGCCCTTAGCCGAAAAACTTCAAGGCATCACCGATGTCGAACAGCTGAAGCAGTGGACAATCCAAAACATCTCTGTGGATGATACTGGCAATTATTACAATTGTCCTATCTCTCCTGTTGGCGTGTACCAGCTGCGCCATGCTGATGCCCACAGCCGCGACATCTTCTTCGTGGCTGCCTGCCGCGCATTGCTCTTCCCGGCATATCTCGACAATGCTACCAATACTATCTTTGTCTATCGCGACAATGCTTGGGAAAAACTCACATTCTCCAACGATGCCCCCGTGCAGCCCACGGCCAAGCTCACCCTCACCTATAAGGGCAACGACCCCAAGGTGCCGGTCTACTATCCTCACTTCACCATCCAGAAGTTCGTTGATGGTGATTTTGTGACCTACGATTTCGAAGACGACCCCCGCATGGCCGCCTTCCCCGCCACCATCGCCGTTGAGCCTGGCTACTACTGCCTCAGTACCGGCCGCCGACTCGACGACTGCAGCGTGCTCTCGCACATGGAGTTCTTCAATGTTGCCGACAATGGCACCGTGACCCGCGAGATTGTTCTGCGACAGGACACTATGCAGCACCGTGTCTTCGGTCAGCTCGATCCAAAAACAAAGCTTGAAGCTGCTACCCTGGCCGACTTTGCTGGCGAGAAAGGCATGATTTTCTGCTTCATGGGCGACTATCGTGAGCCCAGCAAGCACCTGGTCAAAGAGTTGCAAGCTTTAAAGAAAGAATACACCCAGTGGGGTGGACAACTCTATGTGGTGGCACCCGCATCGGCCAACGCCCAAAGCTGGGGGTTGCCCAATGCCACCCTCTTGACCAGCGAGGCCAACAGCGATCTGGAAAAAATGGTGGTGAAGGCCTTGGCTCTCGACCTCCGCGGCGACTACCCCTTGGTGGCACTAGTCAACCAGCAAGGCGAGATCATGTTCTTCAATCATGGCTATCGCATCGGCCTGGCCGAGATGATGCTCAAAAAAGCTAAAGATCAGAAATAAACAAGTAATACCGACAAGGTGCCAGTGGCAAATCACGGCACCTTGTCTCTTTATTCACTAATTTCAAAGTTATGAGAAAAAGATTATTCGCTATCGCGCTTATGGCATTGACGCTGGGCACCATCCAGTCCCAGACTGCCCCCTTGCGCATAACCCACGACGGTTATCAGCATCTGCAACTCACCTTCACCGCAGCCCCGCTCACGGCCCGCAGCATCCAGGCCGACGGCCAGTCATTTGCCCTGCTGGAGATGGAGGGTGCGCAGTTCTCTCAAAAAGTGGGAAGTGCCAACCTGCCCACCTATTCCGCACTCATCGAGGTGCCTATTTGCCAGACATTTAGTGTCGAAGTTGCCGAGGCTCAGTACGACACCATCCCCCTTTCATCCCTTGGTGTCGACCATCAAGTCATGCCACTACAACCCTCGCGTAGCAAGTCCGACACCTCTCGTCATGCACTGGTGCTGGACAAAAAAGCGTATAACACAGATGCTTACCAGGGTGTCGAGATGGCCATGGTCGAGCATGTGGGCATGGCTCGCGACCGCAATCTGGCGCGCCTGCAGATTTCCCCAGTGCGCTACAATGCCGTGCAGGGAAGCATCATCGTGTGCCGCCACGCTGTGGTCACGGTGCAGTACCATGGTGCCGACAGTGCCGCCACCATGCAGCACTTCCGCCGCTACCACTCTCCGGCATTCGGCACAGTGGGCACACTCAACTCGCTCTATCCCAAGACTATCGCCTCTGCCGCTCCGGTGCGCTATCTGATTGTTGCTCACAGCATGTTCCGTGGCCAACTTGACAATTTCATCACCTGGAAGCAACGCAAAGGATTCCTTACTGATATTGTATACACCGACGACCCCGGTGTGGGCTCTACCACTGCCGACATCTCCTCCTACATTCACAGCCAGTACACCAACGCCACTGATGCACAGCCCGCGCCCACATACGTGCTCCTTGTTGGCGACCATGAACAGATTCCCGCATACACTGGCACCACCTCCAACGAACATATCACCGACCTCTATTTCATGACCTGGACCCCTGGCGACAACATACCCGACTGCTACTATGGCCGATTTTCGGCGCAGAACATCAGCCAGCTCACACCCCAGATTGAGAAGACCCTCATGTATGAGCAGTATACCTTTGCCAACCCATCCTTCCTTGACCGCGCCGTAATGGTGGCCGGCGTCGACGGCGGCAATGCTGGCGACTATGGCTACACCCATGCCGACCCTGCCATGGACTACGCCATCACGCATTATGTCAATGGATCACAAGGATTTTCCAGCGTGAACTATTTCAAGAACAACACCACCATCGTGCCTACCGCCACCAATGTCACCATCGGTAGCAACAACTCTTCCAATTCCGCCAATGTGCGCAACTACTACAACCAGGGTGCCGGCTGGATCAACTATTCCGCCCATGGCAGCGCCACCAGTTGGGGTACGCCTAACTTCACCACCACCCATGCCGCAGCCATGACCAACTCCCAGAAGTTCGGCATCATGATTGGCAACTGCTGTCTTACCAACAAATTTGAGACCGCCACCTGTCTTGGCGAATCGCTGCTGCGCAAAGGCAACTACTGCGGAGCCGTAGGCTATATCGGCGGTACCAACAGCACCTATTGGTACGAAGATTTCTATTGGGCCGTAGGTTTGCGCACCGGCTCTACCATCGGCCCCTCCATGTCCATGGCCTACGATGCTACCCACCAGGGCAACTACGATGCACTCTGCCACACCCACGGCGAGTCGCGCAGTCAGTGGATTGAAACCCAGGGAGCTATGGTGGTCAACGGCAACACCATCGTGGAGGGCAGCACATCCAGCCTCAAACTCTACTACTGGGAGATCTACCAACTCATGGGCGACCCTTCGCTCATGCCCTACCTCACTCAGGCGACTTCCATTCCCATGACCGCACCAAGCGTAGTCATGAGTGGTGCCAGTAGCATTAGTGTCCAGGCTGTGCCCTACGCCTACGTCGCCCTCACCGACACCACAACCCACAGCCTTATCGCCAGCGCCTACGCTAATGCCGCCGGCCAGGCCACCCTAACCATCACATCACCCTTGGCCATAGGCGGTTACGAGATTGCCGCCTCTGCCCAACAGTACCGCACCACCTTCAGCCCCATGAGTGTTGTTCCTCCTGATAATGCATATATTATCTCCACCATCACCACCAACAGCGTCGCCTCCGGTAGCACCTCTTGGCTCAGCGGCATCATTGCCAATATCGGCAGCCAGGCAGCCCACAACGTGGTGGTGCGTTATAGTTGCTCCAACCCGCAGGTCTCGGTGCTCACCGACTCCATTTCCATTCCCTTCATCCCGGCTCACGATACCATCAGCCTTGATAGCCTGGTGCTCATAGCCGCCAATGCCCTTATGCCCGACTTTACTGACTTCACCATCGAAGCTGCCAGCCAGTGGGACAGTGCTACCGTACCCTCTTTCGTGCCCAACACCCTCCATGCCGTCGCCCCCCAGATTGCAGTCTCCTATATCGACCTCAGTTCCAACGTACTACCCTCCGATACCTATAATTTCGATGTGCAGTTTACCAACCAGGGACACATGCCCCTGCCCGCCACCGCGGTCAGTCTGCATTGCCCCATCTGGCAGGCTGCCGTTACCGCTACCGACACTACCTCGCTGGCCTTGGCCGTAGGTGCCAGCACCACCCGACATTACCAGCTGGCCATCGATGCCCACATGCCTTTCAATATTATCATTCCTTTGGTGGCCAGCCTCGATGCACAGGTGAACATGCTGGGCGACACCGCCTTGCTGTCGGTGGGTCTGCCCAATGCCGAGACTTTCGAGGGTATGGTCTACCACCTCGCCGGCTGGACACAAGGCACCTATCCCTGGAGCATCACCAATAGTCAAAGCCAAGAGGGCTTTTATTCCGCCCGCTCCAATGCCAGCCTCACCCACAACCAAACTTCTGAAATCACCCTCACCCACGACTTCCCCATGGCCGACAGCATCCGGTTCTACTACAAAGTTTCCTCTGAGGCCAACTACGACAAATTCAAATTCTATATCGACGGCATCCAGCAAATCGAGGCCTCCGGTGATGTCAGCTGGACTCGCGCCGCTTACCTCGTAGAGGCCGGCACCCACCAGTTCAATTTCGCCTACCAGAAAGACATCTCTGTCAACTCGGGCAGCGACTGCGTCTGGATTGACCAAGTGACGATGCCCTTCGCCGAGCGCGCTTGGACCACAGAAAATGACACCATTTGCGCCGGACAGCAAATCGTTGTCAACGGCCAGGAACTCAACACCCATGTTGCCGGCCACCTATATGCTACCGACACCACCGCCGATACCATCAGATTCCTCCACTTTGTGGTCAGAAATATCACCGCCGACACCATGGTGACAGTCTGCGACCAATACGCCTTCCTCGACACCACTTATACACAGACCACTGACTTCAATTACTTGTCTTCCAACGCCACAGGCTGCGACACTCTCTACACCTACCACCTCACCATCCATCCCTCAACCTTCGTCAGCACTGATTCTGCCGCTTGCGATTCCCTCATTCTCTGGGGCGAGAGCTACAGCCTCAGCGGGGACTACACCTCGCCGTTGCTGATCAACCAATACGGCTGCGACAGTACCGCCACCGTGCACCTCACCATCCATCCCAGCATCACCGATACCATCGAGGCGGTCGACACCTATGCGCCATTTAATTGGAACGGAGAGGAATACACCACCAGTGGCACCTACACCCAGACCTTCCAGACCCAGTACGGCTGCGACAGCACCGTGGTGCTCAATCTCACCATTCTCCTGGGCATTGACCCGAGTGAGGGCCAGGCTGCCATCATGCTCTACCCCAATCCCACCCAGGGTGTCTTCCATTTCAGCCAACCCATCGAGGGCGCAGTGGTTTACGATGCCCAAGGCCGCCAAGTGCTGACCCTCAGCAACACCGACCATGCCGACCTCGGCCAACTGCCCTCCGGCATCTACACCCTCCGCATCACCACACCAGAAGGCTGCGCCACCCGCCGCCTCTGCATCGAGTAGGCTCTACTACCAACATACCCAGGCGGGCGCTATCATCCGATAGTGCCCGCCTTTTCTATATCCAACCAAGCGTAAGCCAAGTTTGGTCCGGGCGTTCTTTTGCCGCAGAAGATTTGTGTATATGAAAATAGTGGCTTAGCAGCTGGGGAGACTGAAATATTAAAAAAGAAAAAACTCGCTGTAACCTCGCTGTAGCTCCGCTGATTCTACGGGGTAGGTCCGCTTGGAGGGCGGAACTGCAGGAGGTGCACAAAGAATGTATGGAAACCCAAAATATAGAATCTAGAATGGATTTTTGCAACAGTATGCGCATTTGTGCGAAATCAATGTGTTATGTGATTC
>JAZLLD010000100.1:0-12662 GCA_045597945.1 Bacteroidales bacterium | reverse complement strand
TTATACTATTATATATAGAATAAATATAGTATAAATAAGGTATAAATATAGGATAAGGAACGGAGTTAGGGGGGGACGGGCAGCAAGACTGCCGCAATTGCGCTCAAAGGAATAAGAAAGTTCTGCCAATTGTTATACTAGTGGCAGCTACTACACCTAATCTCGACAAATCGTGACAGATGCGGCAAGTGCTGAAAAAAGAGGTTTGGAAGGGTTCCCTTCCAAACCTCTTTTAGTTATTTTTTTTACTTCTAAACCTCGTATTACTTGGTGGAGATAACCAGGTAGCGGGTCTGCTCCCAGAACTTGGCGGGGTTGAGGATACGGAGGTAGGAGACCATCTTGGGGTCGTTCTCATCCATAACCAACTCGTAGCTGTTCTCGGAATGCTTGGAGACGACAACAGCCTTCTTCATGTTGATGGGGATGGTGGTCACCTTGGTGCGGTCGATGGTGGTGAAGCGGTCGTTGGCCATCTCGTTGTTGGTGCCCTGATGGCGGCCGATGCCGATGAAGCCACCCGACTTGTTGACGATGCCGGCAGCGCTGAGGTCGGCATAGGTGCCAACTACATAGTATGCGCGGTTGGCCTCGGAGGTCTGGCGCTGGATGTACTGGTCTTTTTCGTTGACAGAAGCGGTGAGATCGCTAACATCCTGGTTGAGTTTCTTGATGATAACTTTGTTGTTCTCAAGTTCGGTGAGGAGTTCAGCAATCTGGCTTTCCTGGGCAGCGATGCGCTCTTCCTGGCGGGAGATGAGCTCCTGGAGGTTTGCGTTGTCTTTGCCCTGGGCGCTGACCTTAGACTGGAGGCCGGCGAGTTTTTTCTTGTTGGCAGCCATCAAATCTTCAATGTTCTTGATTTGGTCGGCAATCTGGTTCTTCACATTGGGCTGGCCTTCCATGTTGGCGCGACGCAACTGCTGGACAGTGTTGTAGCGGGAGTTGACGGCAGCGAGGTTCTCCTCGATTTCGGCCAAAGTGGCGAACACGGAGTCGAGTTCAGCATCCTTATTGTTGATAATCTGACTCAAAGAGTCGTTGGCCTTGAGAGCAGCGTCGAGTTGGGGGTTGCTCTGGTTGGTGCAGGAAGCAAAAAAAGCTGCCACCACGGCAAGGCTTAAAACAGATACGATTTTCTTCATAATGGTATTGTTTTCTATTAATACTTTTTTTTCTTTTTGTACAATATTTTATTGTTTCAGTAGTTATTATTGCTGTTGAAGTGGAAAGAGCGGAAAAACTCTTATACTTCAAAAACAATAAAAAAAACGTAGATAACATTATTTTATTGCATAATCTTGTATTTATTCGTAAAATCATTCATAAAAAATCTTAAATCGCATGACTAGGTTTACAAAAATACTTCTTCTTATGACCATCGTGACCGCCGCCACCCCTGCCGTGGCTCAGAAAAACAACCCTCTGATGCAGGATTGGAACACTCCACACCAGACACCACCCTTCAGCCAGATTAAGACCGAGCATTATGCTCCGGCCATGCGTGCCGCCATCAAGGAGGCCGAAGCCAATGTGAACAGCATTGTGAAGCAGAAGGCCGCACCCACGTTTGAGAACACCATCGTGGCCTTGCAGAAATCCAGCGAGAGACTTGACCGAGTGAGCGGCATATTGTTCAATCTGAATGAGTGCAACACCAACAGCGAGTTGCAGAAGATTGTCATGGACCTGACCCCGGAACTGACACGCTATGAGAACCGCGTGAGCATGAATGATAAATTGTTCGCGCGCGTGAAAGCCGTGTACGACCAGCGCGACAATTTGAGTCTGACCACCGAGGAGCGCACTTTGCTGGAAGACACTTACAAGAGTTTTGTTCGCAACGGTGTGAACCTGACCGGCAACGACAAGAAGACTTTTGCCAAGAATAGCGAACGTCTGGCACAGCTTTCGCAGCAGATGAACCAGAATGTGCTGGCCGACAACAATGAGTATTTCCTTCAGATTCAGAGCGCTGCAGACCTCAAAGGGCTGCCCCCAGACGTGGTTGGGGCTGCCAAGGAGGAGGCCGTGGAGCGCAAACTTGACGGCTGGGTTTTCACCCTGGCTTATCCCAGCTATGGACCCTTCATGACCTATTGCGAGAACCGCGATTTGCGCGAGCAGATGTGGCGGGCCTACAACAGCCGAGGCAATCGTGGCAATAATAACGACAATAACGAGGTGATCCGTGAGATGACCCAGCTGCGCTATCAGCAGGCAAAACTGCTTGGCTACGAGACCTATAGCCAATACGTGCTCAGCAACCGCATGTGCGAGACCCCACAGCAGTTGGGCGAATTCCTGACCCAGCTGGTCGATGCTGCCAGACCCTACGCTATCAAGGATTTGAAGGCTGTAAGCAAATATGCCGAGTCGCATGGCGCAGCAATGCCTCTCCAGCGCTGGGATTTCAGCTATTGGAGCGAGAAGTTGAAGCAAGAGAAATACGATTTTGATGCCGAGCAGCTCCGCCCCTATTTCCAATTGGAAAAAGTTCGCCAAGGCATCTTCGACCTCTATGGCAGATTGTATGGCCTTACCTTCAAAGAGGCCACAAATATTGAGGTTTATCATCCTGACGTCAAGGTATATGAGGTGATGGATGGCAGCCGTTTCATGGGTGTGCTTTACTTGGATATGCATCCCCGCGCCAGCAAGCGCAGCGGTGCCTGGATGACCGAGTTCCGCGGCCAGAGCAACATGAACGGCAATCAGATACGCCCCTTGATCCAGGTGGTGTGCAACTTTTCCAAACCAGTCGGCAACAAGCCCGCGCTGCTGAGTTTCGACGAGGTGGAGACTTTCATGCATGAGTTTGGCCATGCCATGCACGGTATGCTGAGCGACTGCACCTATCCCGGCACTAGCGGCACCAATGTGAAGCGCGATTTCGTGGAACTGCCCTCGCAGGTGATGGAGAACTGGTGCTACGAGCCTCAGTTCCTGAACACTTTTGCCAAGCACTATCAGACAAACGACACTATTCCTGGCGAATACATCCAGAAAATCAAGGCCGCCGAAAAGTATCTCTCGGGTTGGCTCTGCCTGCGACAGCTGAACCTGGGCCTGGTAGACTTCTGCTTCCACTCCATTCAAGAACCTATCACTGAGCCCATTGAGGAGTTTGAACGCAAGCACATGATTGAATTCCTTCCCGAGGTGAAGGGTGCCAACACCAGCACGGCTTTCACCCACATCTTTGCCGGCGGCTACGCATCGGGCTATTACGGCTACAAATGGGCCGAAGTGCTTGACGCTGACGCATTTTCCAAATTCAAACAGAACGGAATTTTTGACAAAAAGACCGCCGAGGCTTTCCGTAGCGAGGTGCTGAGCAAGGGCGGTTCGGAGCATCCGGCAGTGCTGTTCCGCAATTTCATGGGTCGCGACCCGCAGATTGACGCATTGCTGATGCGCAGCGGTTTTATTGAGGATATTAAGACCGCTTTTGAATAAATTATGGTTTAAAGTAGGCTACAGCCCCACTAATAAATCATAATTCAAAAATATTAATCATCATGAACGAGATTTACGCAAAACAGATACTCAAGATATTTGCCAACAATCCATTCGACGCCTTCAACCACAAGCAGATTGAGTCGCGGATTGGCGCTCACGACAAGGGCACTCGCCAGCTGGTGATGGCCACCATACTGGAACTGGCCGAGAGCAAGATTCTGGTCGAGGACGAGAACGCCCGCGGCAAATATAAGATTAATCCTAAGAATATCAACGACGACTTGCTGCCAAAGAATTATGTGATAGGCACTATCGACATGAAACAGGGTGGCAAGGCATACGTGATTCCAGAGGACCAGGACCGCGAGGATGTGCTGATTTCGGCCAACAACACCCGTCACGCACTCCATGGCGATACGGTAAAGGTGCTGATGTTTCCGCAGCGCAAGATGCGCAAGCCTGAGGGCCAGGTGGTGGAGATTATCAAACGCGCTCGCACAAGATTTGTTGGCGTGATACAAAAGCAAGACCGCTTTGCTTTCATGGTCAGCGACAATCGCACCATGACTGTGGATATCTTTATACAACTCAGCGATTTGGCCGGTGCCGAAGACGGCGAGAAAGTGCTGGTAGAAATGACCGACTGGCCCGAGCGGATGAACAACCCCGTGGGCCGAGTGATCAACAGACTGGGTCGCCCCGGCGACAATAATGTGGAGATGCAGTCGATCCTGGCCGAGTACGATTTTCCATTAGGTTTCCCCGCCGAGGTGGAACGCGAGGCAGAGAAAATTGCCCAACCCACTGAGGCTGACTACAAAGGCCGCAAAGACTTCCGCAAGGTTTGCACTTTCACCATCGACCCTGCCGACGCTAAGGACTTTGACGATGCCATTTCTTTCCGCCGCATGGACAACGGAAACTACGAGGTGGGTGTGCATATTGCCGATGTTTCGCACTATGTGAAGACCGGCACCCGACTGGACCGCGAAGCCTATGAGCGCGGCACCAGCGTCTACCTAGTCGACAGAACAATCCCCATGCTGCCGGAGAAACTCTGCAATGGTGTCTGCTCGCTGCGCCCCAACGAAGAAAAACTTTGCTTCAGCGTGGTGATGGAAATGAACGACAAGGCCGAGGTGCTGAAATCCTGGTTCGGTAAGACAGTGATAAACAGCGACACACGCTATTGTTACGAAGAGGCCCAAACCATCATTGATTCGCAGACCCCAACCACTCCCGGCCTGGCCACCGACGAAGCCATTTTGGAGTTGCACAAGCTGGCAACAATCTTGCGCAAAGGCCGTTATGACGAAGGAGCCATTAACTTTGAGAGCCAAGAGGTTAAGTTCAAACTAGATGAAAATGCCAAGCCCATTGGCGTATATATCAAGGAATCCAAAGAGGCCAACTGGCTGATTGAAGAGTTTATGCTGCTGGCCAACAAGAAAGTGGCCGAGCACGTCGGATCGACAAAGAAGAGTGCCGACAAGAAAGCAGAGAAAGCCAAGACCTTCGTTTACCGCGTGCACGACGAACCCAACCCCGAGAAACTGGGCACTTTTGTAGAGTTTGTCTCTAAACTCGGTTTTTCGATCAAGACAGGTTCGCGCAAAGCGCTGGCCAAGAGCTACAACAGCTTGTTCGAGAACATTGCCGGCCGTGGCGAAGAATATATGATTGACAATATTGCCATCCGCACAATGTCGAAAGCCTATTACAGCACCGACAACATCGGCCACTATGGACTGGGCTTCCCATTCTACACACATTTCACTTCGCCCATCCGCCGCTATCCCGACTTGATGGTCCACCGCCTGCTGGAGCATTATCTGGAAGGCGGGGCTTCTGCCAATGCCGAAGAGTTTGAGGAATATTGCAAGCACTGCTCTCTCATGGAGAAACGTGCCGCCGATGCCGAGCGTGCCAGTGTGAAATACAAGCAGGCCGAATTCTTGAGCGAAAGAGTCGGGCAGGAATTCCCCGCGCTGATTTCCGGTGTGAGCAAATGGGGACTTTACGCTGAAATTGAAGGCAATAAATGCGAGGGTATGATCCCTATCGGCAGTCTCAAAGGCGACTACTACATGCTTGATGAAGACAACTACCAGGTCATTGGCCGCAGATATGGCAAGTGCTACAAACTGGGCGACCCGGTCATCATCCGCGTGAAGAATGTGGACATGATGAAGAAGTTGATTGACTTTGAGTTGGTTGACGATGGCGACTTGGAGATTCCCATGTACGGCGAAAAGCGTTCCTCGCGAGGAGGCAGATCTGACCGCCGCGGCGAAGAGAAAAAACCTTCGCGCAGAAAACCAGTTTCCCCAAAGACAGGAAAGACATCCAAAAGTGCTTCCAAGAAAGGGAAAACCAGCGAGAAGGCAAAATCCCACTCCACTAGGCGAAAACCAACAAAGAAACAAGGCGACCTCTAAAAATTAAAAAAAACAGCATACATTGCGGGGTTGCAGATAGAGCGCAGGCTCGCTGCAACCCCGCTGTAGCCCCGTTGATTCTACGGGGTAGGTTCGCTTGGAGGAGCGGATCCACAAGGGGTGAACAATGACTATATGGAAACCCCAAAATATAGAATCTAGAATGGATTTTTGCAATGGTGCGCACATTTGTGCAAAATCAATGTGTTATGTGATTCTATATTCTAGATTTATGGCCACACTTATGTGGTGGGCATCTATCGATAGCGAACATTACGGCACACTGCAACTTGAATATCAATTATATAACACCAAACCTATCACAGACCCTTAATGCCGAATGATTTGAGCAGATATAGAATCTGATTTAATAAAATCTAGAATGTATTCTATATCTATTGGACATTCAACCTCATTTTGATTGTGAGCACCAATAATAGGCGACATCAAAATTTGGATAATCTTAGTTTCGCAAGCGGAACTTGCCTGCTCAGACAGAAAGACAATTTTTAGATATTGCTACAAACTAAAGAATAAAGAAAGGGGCTGATTTCTCAGCCCCTTTCTCTATTATCGCAAATGCCGCTACCGACAATCACAGATTCTTGTTCACAGTTATTGCACCACAAGTTTCTGAGAGCTAGTGCCCCGCGGAGATGCCAAGGTGACATAATACACGCCAGCAGGGAGACAAGAAACATCTATCTTGGTTGATTCAGAAGACAATGCGGCATGGAGGACTTCATGCCCAGACACATCGTAGACAGAAATCACGGCAGCAGCATACTGGAGACATTCTACCACAACTACATCCTGCGCGGGATTGGGTGAAAGTGTGAACAAAACAGATTCGGATTCATCAATTCCCACTCTCTCGCCAAAGACTGCGGTAAATACCGTGTCGCAGGTGGCCACTATCTGCCTAGGGTTATTGGTATCGCCATCATCCCATTTAACAAAACGGTATGGTTCAAATGCTTCGGCAGACATTACAACCGTATCGCCATTCCAATATGACCCTCCTCCTGACACCATTCCTTTGGTCTCATCGCTGCTGACAACTACCACCTCACAGGGGGTAGTTCCAGTGAAATAAGCCACAAAAGAAGTGTCCTGCATCAAGAAAACAGAGCGAGGATTGTTGGTGTCGCCATCATTCCAATGCGAGAAACGATAGCCCGGATAGGGTGTGGCATAGATGGTTTGGTTCACGTGCATTGACAATGGTTCATTCGGCCCCGCAGTTCCTTGGGTACTGTCCGCTGGCACTGCGCTCAAATTGGCAAAATCCACTTTGGGAAGGATACGCCCGAAAAACCTATTTCCATAAAATGGATTGTCCCACATATCACAATATGGGCGATAACTACGCCAGTGCATACCAGTTTCGCACCTGTCTCCCATATGATCCACTCTATCATAAAGATAGCCATACACTGTCGGCAGATGAAGGTAATCAAAACCTCTCATGACATTGTTATAATGACTGCCGCCCAAATAGAAGAAAGAGTCAACAACAACAGGCGTATCAAAGAGGGCTTCGTGAAACCAGAAGGTGGCATATCCATATTTGTCAGTATCGCAGTGGTATGGAATGCGCAACACTTTGCCCTCAGCGGTGTCCCAACGAACAGAATCCAGAAACACATTGGAATCGTTATCGGGATAATGTTTCACTACATAGGCATACTCGGCTATTCTGCTTGAATCAAGTATACAAGAAGAATAATCATAATAATAGAAATCGGGGACAACCCGTGTGTCGATTTGAAACACGCCAAGACCAACTATGGCTATTGGATGATTGGCCAGATGTCTGATATATCGGTCAGAATCCTTATGCCAATCGCCCCTAATATATTGTTTGCTATCCCATAACATTGCATAAGCCGGGACAACATTGGGTCGCCATTCTTCACAAAACCACCGGCATGTGTCGTACCACTGACAATAATAATACCCTGGAATGCGACCATTATGAGGGGTAAGCGTGTCGTAGGTCTGGGCTGTTACGGAATGCACAGTTCCTATGGCTAAAAGCAACAATAATATCAGTTTTTTCATATTCATAAATTTTAATGAGAACAAAGAACTTCATTTGCAATAACACCTGGAGTTATTCTCCGTCTGGTGCTCCAACGATTGTCGAAATCAAGCAATTCTTTTTCTTGCAAAATTGGCAGACTCAACTGTGGGTTAACAACTTGAGCGGAAGGGCAAGACTGCTCAACAAAACAAGAGTTACCCTGCCCCGTCAATTTCTGATACCCCAACCACGGGTTATTCCCTTCATTACCACCAAGCCAGAGGTTTGAAGATTTCACTGCCATTGACTCTACCGGCGAATCCTGACGTAAAAGCATCCGATGGTTGGCAGCACTCCAAGAAAAAACGGTAACACCGCCACCCATATTAGTAGCAGCATCGTCACGATGCAGCAACAATACTTCTTCCCGTCCTGGACCTGGAAGCATATCAGAAAACAATTCATTATAACTATACGGAATCTCAATTGTGCGAGCATCATGCATAATGATATTGGCAAAGTTTGCGACATCTAGCCTGAACAGCGTCAACACTTTGGCATCAGCCTGGGCAAATGGTCTGTTCTGAGGGATGACATTATAGCCTTCATAGGCTAACGTCAAATCCCAGTCATCCCGCAGCGCCAGCCTGATGGTGGCTTGGTCGGTATGCCATGTGGGATGATTGTTGCGGCCAACAGTATGCATTCCATTGGTGACAAACTTATTCACTATTTCTAAATCGGAGAAATCATACCCCTCAATGACATTTGTCAAATTGGCCAACCGCAATCCAAAGGAATAATTCTGCATGCTGTATTTCGATGCGATAGCCAGGATTTTCTCGCCCATCACAATATCTGTCAATACTTCACCCGGTTCACCAATATGGCAGACGCTCATCGGTCTATCCTCATTACTGCCCAGCACCACGACCGCCTGATGACCGTCGGCAGCCTTGCCTATCATCACCACCGTTGTGTCCTGATAGCTAATTCTGACAGCCATCTTCGACAAATCAACAATACCTGGAACTCTGTTGTAACAAAACTTCACATTCGGATTTGAACCATCAAATATGCTGTCCAACAACACTTGGGCCACAAAACCTTCTACCAAACTCCCCGCTGGATTGGGGTCGAAACTCGTGGGAACAATAATACTACCACAAAGAAACAACACATTGCCTTCTGCTTGCATATCATTGATAGTAAAAGGCATACCTCCAAACGAGTTTGCAATATGAGGGAGTATATACCGCACATATTCGTTGGAACCTGGCAAGGCCCCTATGATTTGATGGACTGAAGTGCCATTGCCTACGGTATATTCCACAGCCCGGTCTCCCAAGCCAAAGGTTTCAATCAAACGCCCGACTGTAGTCTCTTGAGGGAATAAAACCGAGCGAGAGAAACCTTGGGCACATACCGAGAGGCACCAAATAGGAAAGAGGAACAAAATTAATAGTAATCTTTTCATAATGCTTATAATTTATACAACAAAAACATAATCAAGCAAATAGAAAACATCTTCAAAAAAAAAATCTCCTATTTCAAGTTGCAAATATACGTTTTTTTTTTGAATTTGAGAGAAAAAAATAAAAAAAAGTTCGCCTTTGGAGAGGCGAACTTTAATGTTATAGTGAGAATAACAATTACTTAACGATAGAAATACGCTTGGTAATCATAGCATTCTCGGTGGCAACACTTACAAAATAAATACCAGCTACCATGTTCTGAGTATTGATGGTTACATTGTTGGCATTCACGTTATTCTGAGTGTAGACTATCTGACCCATAGCGTTGACAACAGCGATATGGTTGATTTTGCTGTCGACAGACACATTCACCTGAGTGGTGGCAGGATTGGGGTAGAGAGCAATGCGAGCTTCGGCCTCTTCAATAGCCACAGGTTCCTCCTGGACAGGAAGAGCAACGATGAAGGAAGTCCAAACACCAGATTCAGTTGCTGCATAGCCCATAGCGAAATCGCCTTCGCCAGTGATGGTGCTGAGGCTGGAAGCATAGATGTTAGCGCTGTATTCGTCAGTAGGATAGAGTTCAGTCAAACGAACAATAGTGGAGTCGCCAGCATTCCAGATGATACCATCAACAGGCTGTTCCATAGTGTTCCAGTCAAATTCGCCGGTAAGACGACCAACACAAGTACCATTGTTAGAAATACCAAAGGCCTCATTTGCATCATAACTCTCATCAAGCGTCAGCACTTCAAGATTCATGGTGTTGAGATTCATGCGAGCCATCTTGGGGGTAGCGTTGGCATCCCAGTCAGTGACATCATAAGCCTCCAGAACAGTGAGAGCAACCCACTGACCATCAGCGCTAATAGAAGCAGGCGTGAAATCAAAATAAGGATTCTCGCCAGAAATAAAGTTGCCGTTGTCATCCCAATAAGTGGTCTGGAAGAAGTTGTTGGCCAAAGGAAGAACCTCATACTGACCATTGACTAAACGCCATGCCACTGCAACCCAGGCACCAGTGTTGAAATCCTGAACATAACCAAGAATGGTGCTGGCATCATCGGAAATCCAACGTGCGCTGGCATAGTCGATTGCAAAACCAACCTGCTCGGCAGTGGGAGTGGGGAGATCGGTACGGACAGAACCGTCGGCATTCCAAAGACAAGGAGTAGTAGTCCAAGCCTCATCAAAATAGAAACCAACGATGGTGTTACCATCAGCAGAAATAGCATAAGCCTCGCAACCAGCATCATCGGGATTGGTGTAGAGGTAGGTGAAATTGTTGTTCTCATTGATGGTAGCCATGATAGGATGGCTTACATAATTTGCGTCGGTCAGCGAACCTACAGCAACACCATTGTTGTTAACAGAGTGGAAAGAACCAGTCATTGTGATACGCTCCCAGAAACCAGTACCATCATCATATTCTCTGTACGCAGAATCGTTAACGACGATGAACATCAAGTCGTTAGTCTGGGTATTCCAGATGTAGGGGCAGGAAAGACCCTGGTCAGCGCCAGCAACATACTGACGGTTGGCGGACATATTCTCGCCCAAAAGCTGAATGGGGCTACCATTGAACTCGGTAGGACTCACGACGAAGTTCTGTGCAGAAACAGCTGTGGCAAAAAGTGCCATCACAAGCAAAGCATAAACTTTTTTCATTTTAAATATCAATTTGTTGTATAAATAATTTGTAAATACACGAACAATTAAGCGTTCAACGAAAAAAGAAGGCTGCTTAAAAACAGAAGCAGCCTTCTAAAATCAATTGGAATATTGATTATTCAGCAACGATTTCAACGTTGATCTGAGCTTTGATCTCACGGAAGATGTTGATAGTGCAGGTGTGAGTACCAATCTCTTTGAGCTTAGCGCCGTCAACAACGATGTCCTTACGGTCAACATCATAGTTGTGCTGCTCTTTGAGAGCCTCAGCGATCTGCTCGCTGGTGATAGAACCGAAGAGGTGACCATTCTCACCGACCTTAGCGACGAGGCGGACAGTCTTTTCGTTCACAGCAGCCATCTTGATTTCAGCATCCTTGCGGAGCTTTTCCAGTTTGAAAGCGCGCTGACGAACGTTCTCAGCGAGGATTTTGCGATTGGTAGCAGTAGCGATGATAGCCAAGCCCTGGGGGAGAAGATAGTTGTTGGCGTATCCGTTCTTAACGTTAACGATATCGTCTTTGTAACCGAGTTTGGCTACATCCTGTAAAAGTATAATTTCCATTCTATTCTTTCTCCTATTATTATTTTAAACAATCGGCTACATAGGGCAGCAGGGCCAGATGGCGAGCGCGCTTGATAGCTTTGGACACTTTCTTCTGATACTTGTTGGAAGTACCGGTGATGCGGCGGGGAAGAATTTTACCCTGCTCGTTGACGAACTTCAGAAGGAAGTCAGCGTCTTTGTAATCAATGTATTTGATGCCAAGTTTCTTGAAACGGCAGTATTTCTTGCGCTGGGTTTCAACGGCGATCGGAGTGAGATATTTGATTTCAGTTTCGTTAGCCATGATTCTAATGTTTTAGTTGGTTTGTTTAACAGGTCAACTTATTTTACCTCTTCAGCAGCGGGAGCTTCAGCAGCAGCCTTCTTGGCATTGCGCTTTTTTTCGTTGTAAGCTACAGCATACTTGTCGAGAGAAACAGTGAGGAAGCGGAGCAGACGCTCGTCGCGCTTGTAAGCGGTCTCAAGGTCAGCGATGACACTACCCTCAGCGTTGAACTCGATGAGATAGTAGAATCCAGTGGTTTTCTTACGGATAGGATAAGCGAGCTTGCGCATACCCCAGTTGTTGGTGTAGACGATTTCTGCACCGTGCTCTTTTAAGAAGTTGGTGTACTTCTCTACCGTTTCCTTCATCTGGTCTTCAGACAAAACGGGAGTTACAATGAAAACGGTTTCGTAACGGTTTACCATGTTGTTTGTTTAATTTATAAAATGATTAATTAATAAAAACGTCCTTAAATAGGAAAAGCGTTCGAGCCACTTTGCGGACTCGAACCGCAGACCTACGCATTACGAATGCGTTGCTCTACCAACTGAGCTAAAGTGGCATTGCGGATGCGGTGTATAAAACTTTTGGGAGCGGTATTTCCGTGCGGGGAGTAGTGGTCGGGGTGAGAAGACTCGAACTTCCGGCCTCCACGTCCCGAACGTGGCGCGCTAGCCAACTGCGCTACACCCCGCAGTAGTGTCCTGGCAGGGACTCGAACCCTGGACCCATTGATTAAGAGTCAATTGCTCTACCA
>JAZLLD010000099.1:0-2852 GCA_045597945.1 Bacteroidales bacterium | reverse complement strand
CTGGAGTCCATCAAGAGGTTGTGTTCGGCTGGGATGCAGTTCACCTCCCCGTGGTCCAGCTGTTCCAAGATGAAATGGGTGGCAAGGGTGTCGTCAAAGGTTACCTCTACCGACCAATACCTAAACGGTCCTCCTATGGCAGCCCCAGCATTCAGGCAGGGAGCAAAGTCTTCGAGAAGGCCAATCTGGGCGGTATGCCCGGGTTCTATAACCACATCTCCCAAAGTGGCCGACACGACGGCCACCTTGTGTTCCGTCTGGTTGTTGAGGTTGTATTTTGTGACTACATAAGCATTACGATCCGTGCAAGAGGCTATCATCGCCATGCCTACTAAAAGTAGAATGATTCTGGCGATACTTGTAGGTAGAGAGCAGATTGAGAGTCTGATTCTTTTCATAATAAACTAGTTTTATATTCTAATAACGTACAAAGGTGCGAAATCTTACAGCTGTTGGCAAAAAATGTTGCCGAAAGGCATCACTTCACAAAGACTTCTATGAAACGAATGTGTAAACTATTGATTTTAAGAGTTGGTTTGAACGCGAATTTTCGTGAATTACCCGCGAATTCTTCGTGAATTTTTTATTTCCCTTCTTCTTCATCCGCGCATGGGTCGTACTCATAATCAGAGTCGACCTCTTCTGGAACGATTTCCATCCATCGATCGAGCAAGTGACATTCGTTAGTCTCTGGATCATAGCCATAACGTTCACCTTGAAGACTGCTGCATCCGAAGTTTATAAGCAGACCGACAGGACGCTTTGTGAGGCGCATATAATTGAATAGTTGCGCACAATGTGTTGGTATAAGTTCTTTCACGGACTTCAGCTCAACTACTATATCATCTACCACTATGTCCATCTTATATTTCTTGTCAAGAAGATGATGCTTATAATAACAGTTTATTTCTTGCTCGCGCTCGTTCTTAATACCACGATCCTCAAGTTCTAAGTGAAGTGCCTCTTGGTAAATCGGTTCAAGGAGTCCCCAATTGAGCTCAGAATGCACGCTCATAGCGGCACCGATGATTTTGTAAACTGTATCTTTATATTGATTGTACATATAGCATCAAATATTTTACGATTAAATTCGCGGGTAATTCACGGGCATTTCCGTTAGCCAAAGGCCAAATATTTTAATCAGTTTTCATTTGGCGTTGGTGTGCCAATGAAGACTTCGCTCTGCTTGAGGAGCCTTACGGTGTGGCGGTGGCCGTCTTGGGTCACGAGGGTGAGGAGGTAGGCGGCTTGGGGTCAACAGTTATGGAGAAGCCATTTCCAACAAGGCAGGACTTCGATTTGTCCGTGTTCGTCGTCGATGGTTTTCTCTTCGTCATAGGTGATTATCACACGGCGCTGGCAGGGCAGGGCCTGCGGCAGCTTGGTGAGTGCCGACACCTCTCGGGCAAGGGTATCGGGGCCTGACTCCACCGAGAATGCCACCTGTATGGCCAATTGTTCGTCAGGGATATAGAAGTCCACCTCCACATTCTGATGATAGAAGAACACCCGCTCGTTGTCGGCCCCATGCCCATACCGACGTAGCAGGCTTACAGCCACCAGATTCTCCAGCAAGGTGGTCTCGGGGTCAATCAGCACCAGGTTCACCAGGCCGTTATCCACAAAGTAGTACTTTGAGTTGGTTTCCCTTTCGGCAAAGGCGGCGCAGATATTGCGCAACCGCAGCATCATCCACGACTCCTCGCAGTAGCCTATATAGCTGCTGATTGTTGGCACCGAGACCTTGCCGCCTACACTGGAAAGGATTTTGGCTATGCGGGAATAGGAGATTGGCTGTTTGATGCTCTCTGCCACCTTCTTGAGCATGAGTCGCAGCAGGTTGGGGTTGCTGATGCGGTTGCGGGCACAAATGTCGCCAAGGTATATCTTCTGATATACCGAACTCAAATACGAACGCCGCGCCGGATGTCCCACACCCTCGGGCAGTCCGCCCCATGCGAAATATTCGCCAAATTCGCACAACAGCGAGGCACGTTGAGTGGTGCTCATGTTCTCAATCCCAGGAATGGACATCCCTTTGGCTCGCAAAAATTCACCGAAACTGTAGGGATAGACCTCCACGGACTGGAAGCGGCCACCGAGAGTGGTCATGATCTCGCTCGAGAGCATTTTGGCATTGGAGCCCGTGATCCACATCTGATGTTTGGCATCGGCCATGCGGCGGGCATATTTCTCCCATCCTGCCACGTTCTGTACCTCGTCAAGGAAGAACATGGGGCGTTCGCTGCCGCCCATCTCGATGTGGCACTCCAGCAAGGCGTTTAGGTCCGAAGCATCGATACCCTCAAGTCGTTCATCCTCAAAACTTAGGTAGAGCATCTCGTCCCAACTGTGTCCCGACTGGAGCAGTTGCTGCATTTTTTCGAAAAGCACAAACGACTTGCCCGCCCTGCGCAACCCTACAAAAACTTTGCATCCCAAAGGTTTGTCGGCTGTGCAATGCAGGCCGTCCAACACATCTCTATGCACAATTTTAAACGACTCCACCAATTGGCGATTGTCCAAAAGTATCTGTTTTATAACTCTTTTAGAAATCATAGTTATTAAAATGTCGTTTTAAATTATCGTGCAAAGATATAAAATTATTTTTAAATAATCATTTTTACTTTCCGAAGACTTCGCTTTGCTTGAGGAGTCTTACCGTGTGGGGGTGGCCGTCTTGGGTCACGAGGGTGAGGAGGTAGGCGGCCTGGGGGCGGGCGGTGAGGTCGAGGGTGTAGCGGCCTGGGGCGGTGGCAGACAGTTCAACTTGCTCGGTGCGGCCCATGATGTCGGTGAGGTAGGCGGCGGTGATGGGCTGCTGGCCCGAGTATTCGATGTTCACGCGCTGG
>JAZLLD010000098.1:0-12986 GCA_045597945.1 Bacteroidales bacterium | reverse complement strand
GAAAGCCGCATCGGCATCTTCGGCTGGAGCTTTGGTGGCTACCTTTCCACCCTCTCCATCCTTAAGGGACACGATGTATTCAAGAGCGCCATCGCTGTTGCTCCCGTCATCACTTGGCGTTACTACGACAATATCTATACCGAGCGCTTCCTCCAGCGTCCTCAGGACAACCCCCGCGGCTACGACGACAACTCCCCCCTCAATTTCGCCAACCTGCTTGAGGGCAACTACCTCCTCGTCCATGGCACCGGCGACGACAACGTCCATTTCCAGAACGCAGCCGACATGGTCACTGCCCTTGAAACCGCTGGCAAACAGTTCGAGTTCCGCATCTATCCCAACAAGAACCACAGTATTTATGGTGGCAACACCCGTCTCAACCTTTATCAGTTGATGACCGACTTTATCCATCGTAAACTCTAATAATCAATGCCTTCGGCTTCTTCTTGCCCATCCACGACAGCCGAAGCCGAAGGCATAATTCATATCTTATTCAAAAAAAAACACGTTAATCCAAAAAAAAGTCGTACCTTTGCACGATTTTATAGCACATCTTATGAAGAAGATTCTTTTTGTACTGACGCTCATCGTGGCCACCACTTTTACTGCTAAGGCCCAGTTCACCGACTTCGGTTTCCGTGTAGGTACCGGTTTGGCTTACCATGCCGACGACATGGCCACCAATAGCCCCATCCTGGCTGCCAATGTTGGCGGCTTCGTTAACTTCGGCTTCACTGGTTCCCAGTCGCTCCTGGCCGAGGTCTTCTCCCTCCAGTCCGGTATCAACATCATCCGCCGCGGCTCCCACTACGAAGAAGTCCTCCAGGACATTCTCTCCGTCCGTCAGGGCACCTATTCTTCTTGGGCCGTCCAAGTTCCCCTCCTGGCCTCCTTCCGCTATGAGCTGCCCGTCCGCGAGCCCGGCCATATCGGCCTGCTCACCATCGGTCCTGCCGTCAGCTATGGCCTCTATGGCACCAAGAACGAAATCATCTTTACCCACGGCTATCCACAGTCCGATTGGAATCATAAGATCAGCAACGAGGATGTTTTCAAGACCCTCAACAAGCTGGATGTCAGCTTCCTCCTGGGTGTTGGCTATGAAACCGAGGACCTCCAAATCATGCTCCAGCTTGACTATGGTATGACCTCCGTTGCCGATTTCGACGACGCCCTCCGCAACGACAATGAGTACAACCCCTCCGGCAGCGGCTCCGTTGTCAAGGTTCCCCAGGGCAACAACTGCGCCCTCCTCCTCACCGTCGGCTACAAATTCCCCATCCGTTAAGATCTATCTTCCACGAGATAAACATATCTGGGCTGTTCCTCACGCAGGCACAGCCCACTTTGTTTGTGGCGCCATAGAACAGTATGTCCGTCCTCGGCTATTCCCGCATCCAGCCTCTCGCATCTTCCTAGTCTACTATTAACCCTAAAAACTAATAAATTATGTTCAAAAAAACAATCCTTCATCAAACAGCCTTCCGCTTCCGCCGCTTCTCGCGTGCCGGCTATGCTGCTTTCCGATCAATGCACCGTGTGGTCAATATCGGTCGCCTGGCCTCCTATATTGCCGACCACCAGCTGCGCAAGTCTGCCGCTGTCGTTGCGCTCCTTCTCCCGGTCTTGGGCAACACAGCTCTGGCCCAGTCCGACGACTCTCTCGACGAGCATCTCCTCCCGGCCCTCGACATCATCGCCGTGGCCGACTCCCTCAGCGGGTCAACTGACGCGGTGGCGGTCATCACCCATTCCCAGTTGCAGGGCCTGGCTGTCTCCTCTGTTGGTGAGCTCTTGGAGCAGCTGCCCGGTATCGACCTCCGCACCCGTGGGGGCAACGACGTTCAATCAGACCTCACCATGCGTGGCGGCACCTTCGACCAAATGATAGTTCTCCTCAACGGCATCAACCTCAACGATGCGCAGACCGGCCACCACAACCTCGACATCCCCCTCGACCTCACGCTTGTCGACCGTGTCGAAATCATCCCCTCCTCAGCCCTCATTCATTACGGTGTCACATCCCTTTGCGGAGCCGTCAACATCGTCACCGTCGGCCGGCCCTCCAACCAGGCCAGCCTCAGTCTTTCTGCCGGCAGTTTCGGCCAGGCCCATCTCATCGGCAGTGCCAATAGGGTAGTGGGGGCTTGGCGTTTGATGGCCGCAGCCTCCTATCATCGCAGCAACGGCTATCAGCCCAACACCGATTATTCCTTCGGCAACCTCTGGCTCCAGGCCCATCGCCATTCCAATCAGGGCGACTGGCTCGTCCAGCTCGGCGCCCAGTCCAAGGATTTCGGCAGCCAGGCCTTCTACAGCACCAAATATCCCTTCCAGTTCGAGGCCACCCGCACCCTCCTGTCCTCCATATCATATCAGCGCAAAATCTCCGGCTGGGACCTCGAGGCCTCCCTCTATGGCCGCCTCCATAAAGACCGCTTCGAACTCTTCCGCAGCGGCTATGCCGAAGCCCCAGCCTGGTATGGCGGCCATAACTACCACCTTTCCGCCAACCTAGGCCTACGCCTTCGCACCTCCCGCCTGTGGTCTCTTGGCCGCACCACCTTCGGCACCGAGCTGCGCGACGAGTCCATCCTCAGCAACGTCCTCGGCGACTCGCTGGCCGCCCCCGTGCCTGTCTGTTTTGAGCCCGCCGGCCATTATTACACGCTGGCCATGTCGCGCCTCACCACCAACCTCTTTGCCGAACACGGTGTCTATCTCAACAATATCCGCATCACTGCCAGCCTGTTAGGTCTGCACAACACCCGCATGGGCTTCAACCACGGCTATGCCCTCAGTGCCGAATGGCCCGTCACCGATGCCTTGCGCCTTTCCGGCAGCGTCGGCCGCTCCCTGCGTCTGCCCACCTACACCGACCTCTACTACCATTCCGCCACCCAGGTCAGCAATCCTGCCCTCAAGCCCGAGGCCGGCTACAATGCCGAGCTGTCCCTGAGCTATCGCCGCAGCCACTTCTTCTCCCAGGCCACCCTCTACGCCCGCCGTGGCACCGACATCATCGACTGGATCCGCATGCCCGACGAAGATGTCTGGCACAGCACCAACCATGCCCAGATCGACGCCCTCGGCTGCGACCTCCAGGCCGCCTACCATGGAGGCGGATTCCTGCGCCGCCTTGGCTTGGCCTATTCCTATTGCTGTCAGTCTCAGCAGCCCGATGGCTTCATCAGCGCCTATGTCCTCGACTATCTCCGCCAGAAAGTCAGCCTCGACGCCATGGTCTCTCCGGTCCGCAATCTCCGCATCAAGCTGCTGGCCACCCACTTCCTCCGCCAGGGCTCCTATACCGACTCGCAAGGCCTCGTCTGCTCCTATGCTCCCGTCCTCCTTGTCAACGCCGGTGCCGAGTACGACCTCCGCGGCCTCACCCTCTTTGCCGAAGGCTACAACCTCCTCAACCGCCAGTACGCCGACTATGGCGGCATCCCCCAGCCCGGCATCTCCTTCCTCGCCGGCCTCCGCCTCCGTCTATAAAAATAGTAACAGCCTGTAAAAATATCAGAAATGCTCTAGAAACCAATGGCAACCATGCGTTTCTAGGGCATTTCTGTCATCCCCGCAGTTCGTTGCTGTTGCCAGCAGCCATGCACCGCAAAAGTTAAAAAATCTGTTAATTCCGTGCCTTTTCGCTGATATTTGAAATAAAATGCGTACCTTTGCAAACTCAAATCCAATAACGCTCATCAACTATGGCAAAGCAGAATTACACCATCCCCGAAGACTCCACCCCCGTCGCTTCCGAGCCCCCCACCAGCTATAGTGTGGCTCCCGACCTTCCCGTCCCTTGCCAGATCACCGTCAACATTGAGGACGTGCGGATGCTCAAGGAAATCAAGAAAGCCATCAGCATGATCCGTGGTGTCGTCAGCGTCGAGAAGAGCCCCGCCATGAAGTCCTACGAGCGCGCCCGTGCCGATGTCGATGCCGGCCGTGTGGTGGAATTTGATGATCTCGATGCTCTCAAAGCCTATTACGACACACTATGAAATACACATTGAAAACCTCCAAGAACTTCTTGCGTGACTTGAAAGTGTGTAAGAAACGCGGGTATGACATCAATAAGTTGTGGGTCATCATAGGCAAACTCCAGGAAGGCCAGCAGCTACCCGCCTCCTGCCGCCCCCACAAACTCTCCGGCAACCACCAAGGCGAATGGGAGTGCCACATCGCCCCCGACTGGCTCCTCATCTGGGAGCAGAACGACACCGAGCTCACCCTCCTCATGCTCAGCACCGGCACCCACAGCGATCTCTTCTAATCAAAACCCCATCCCGCCCACCGTTCCAGGCGATTTATCGCCTGTCCCCCCGTCAACAGCCCCAGGCGAATTTCCGCCTGCCCTCACAGCCTGCCTCCCATAGCCAGCCCTCCCCCTCGCCATCAGGCCAAAAAAATATCAGGAACAGCCCCGAGCCTTTCCGCACTCAGCCGTTCCTGATAACCATTATTCCAGGCTCTGACGAACCCTTATTCCTTATGTGTCAGCTTATACAGCTTCACCGAGTTGTCGATCGTGCGCTCCTTAGCCTCGTTGCCGAACTTGTCCACGTCGGCCACGTTCTTCGGGCCGTGGGTGATACACAGCGGGCCGTTGATGCAACCGCCGTCGCAGGCCATGCCCTCGAAGAAATTCTCGGCGGCCTTGCCCATCTTCAGGCGCATGAGAGCCATCTTACACTCGTCGATGCCGCTCATCGTGCAGGGCACAATACCCTCCACGCCCATGCTCTTGGCCACATCGCCCAGACCCTGGGTGATGCCTCCCGACTTGGCGAAGATACGGCCGTAGAACGAAGCGTTGTCCAGCTCCGTATCCTCCATCTGGGTAGTGTCGATACCGCGTGCGTCCACGAAAGCCTGCAGCTCCTCGAACGACATCACGCTGTCGATCATGCCCTCGGTCTTCTCCAGGCGGTACTCCATCTTCTTCGAGCTGCAAGGTCCTATGAAGATAACCTTGGCGGTGGGGTCGCTGGCCTTGATCAGCTTGGCCGTCTCAACCATAGGCGATACCGAACTCGACACATACTGGCGCAGCTCGGGGAAATTCTTCTCAATAAAGTCCACGAAAGAGGGGCAGCAAGAGGTCGTCATCACCTTCTTCTCGGCCCATTCCTGAGCCTCGTGCCACAGCGTGATATCGGCGCCCAGTGCGGCCTCAACCACCTGGTGGAAACCCAGCTGGCGGATAGCGGTCACCACCTGCGTCACGCGGCCGAAACGGCACTGGCTCACGATAGCCGGTGCTATAACAGCGTATACATGATACTTAGTGTTGTTCTCAGACTCTTGCAGCATCTTCACGATATCAAGCACATACGACTTGTCGCTGATAGCGCCGAAGGGGCAGCGCACGATACATGCGCCGCAGCGGATGCACTTGTCGTTATTGATATGGGCCTTGCCGTTCTCGTCCATCGAGAGGGCCTTCACCTTGCAAGCCTGCATACAGGGGCGGTGCATGGCAATGATAGCGCTATAGGGGCAGGCCTTGGTGCACTTGCCGCACTCTATGCACTTCGTCTTGTCGATCACTGCGTGGTGGTCAACAATCGTAATAGCATCCTTGGGGCATGCGTCCTTGCAGGCGTGCATCAGGCATCCGCGGCAGGCGGGGGTCACATACATACCCTGGATCGGGCACTCGTCGCAGGCGGCGTCCAGCACCTCAATCACGTTGGGGTTCTCCTCGTGGCCGCCCATCGCCATCACGATACGCTCCTGCAGGATAGCCCATTCCTTATAGATGCAGCAGCGCATATCGGGCTTCGGTCCCTTGATGATCTGCTTGGGTGCCTCCATCAGGATATTGTCCAGTCCGCCCTCGTAAGCGCGGCGGATAACCTCCTTCAGCACCATATATTTCACTTCCTGAACATTTGTATCAAAAACTTTGTTGCTACTGTTCATATAATCTTCAAAAAACTATCGTTAAACTGTCAAAAATCTTTTTTTTTACACATAGCCGAAAGACCGATTTTTATTGAAATATATTGTATATAAATATATTGCAACACAACAGCCCTCCGCTATCATGTTGCAAAGATACACGTTTTTTGCGATATAATAATACTAATTAAAAAAAAATCATAAAAATATAACCTGCCGGCCGAACCGGGCTCCCGCCCATGCCGCAGGAAATCAGCCGCACATCAAAGGCTAACAGCCAACAGCTAACAGCCAACAGCCAACCCCGGAGGGGAGGGATAACAAAAAAGGAAACCACTTGGGTTTCCTTCCTTTGTACCGCATATCAGAGTCGAACTGATGATCTTCTGCGTGAGAGGCAGATGTCCTGGACCACTAGACGAATGCGGCATTTCTTGTGGCGAAATCTCTCTTGATTTCGGGTGCAAAGATACGCACTTTTTTCGAACTACCAAAATATTTTTTCATTATTTCCCACAATAAAAATCCTATCCGCTGAAAATCACCAATATAAAAAACGAACTTTTTTTCATCCCTCCCGCCAAAACCTCCCCAATTCCCCCTCGCAGCACACCAAATTTTCCAAATTTCGCCCCCTCTACGCCCATCCTAAGTATCAATACTCGTGCAAATGACTGAAAAATAGCAGATTAAATAATATTCGCCAACTCTGTCAATGTTCCTAACCTCATGTAAATCAACCGACAGCAGGATGCTTCAAAAACGCAAAGGAAATATGAATATTTCTACGCAGAGGTCAAAGAGCGCAAAGATTTTGAGCTTGGGGCAAGCTCATGGGCGGCAGCCGTCTTTCTTGCAAGACAATCATTGCTCACTTTGCAACCGAAGCAAAAAAACGTTGCTAATCTTAGCCCTTTGCGTTCTTTGCGTTTTGAAATAATAAGTGGAAACGCAAAGGAAATAATATTTCTACGCAGAGGGCAAAGAGCGCAAAGCTGAGCTTGGGGCAAGCTCATGGGCGGCAGCCGTCTTGCTTGCAAGACAATCGTTGCGCACTTTGCGACCGAAGCAAAAAAAACGTTGCTAATCTTAGCCCTTTGCGTTCTTTGCGTTTTGAAAATCAGTGGTCAGTGAAGAGTGATCTGTGCGGTAGCCCACTATTCACTCATCACACATCACTCTCCACTCATTGATTTATGAATTATGAGCCGGGGCGGGAGCTGGATGGTTGAAGATAAAGTTGGGGTGGTGTAAGTTGCTATTTCGCAATAAATTAATTCACGAAAAATTTTTGGATAATTCACGATAATTCGCGTTAAAGAACAATTTTTATATATTACATAAAAATATCTTCGTATCTTTGCATCCGCAAATCCCATCAAAAGACTACTATGGCAAAGCAACAACATACATCCAATAATACCCCTCAAGAGCCTCCCTTTCGCACCCTTGTCAAATACACCTGTGAGTGGATCGAGTCCAACGTGCTCCTCGTCCTGGCTATCCCCGCCGTGCTCCTTTTCATGTCCTACTACGAGGATGAGTATGTCAAATGGGTAGGTAGTGCCGTATACTACCTAGGTAAGTCCACATGGGGCTATCCTCTTGTCTGGATTACCTTCGGCCTTTTGTTTGTCATCCTTATTTATCGGATTAACAGTCGTGACAAAAATATGTCCAATGCCGACTCCCGCACCGTGTATGCCGCACTCTTTGCCTCTGCACTCTTTTTCTTCACTCTCTGTGTGACCCCCCAGGACAATCCTCTGCCCACGCCTTTCAAGGTCACTCTTTGGCTGGCCATGATTCTGCTGTGGTGGCTCTGCTTCATCCAGCCGTTGATGTATTTCTTGGGCAATAAGAGAATGAACAACCAACTGGAGAAGAAGTCCGAAGCACTATCTCAAGAAATTGGATATATTGATGACGAGCCAGTTGCCGACTCAGAGAAGGACGTCCTCGGACTTAAACCTTATGTCCAAGAACTTATCAAGCGCATTCGGGGCATCCGCCTCGGTCATACCGGCAGCATCGCCATCACGGGTTCCTGGGGTGCGGGCAAGTCCTCCTTTGTCAAGATGTTGGAAGAAGAATTGAAGTCTGATGATTATAAAGATGAATTCATCTTCCTCACCTTCGAGCCCATGCGGTGCGAGCGGCCCGAGCTCATCCAGTCCGCCTTCCTCGATCAGCTGGAGGCCGCCCTCAGCCAGTACCGCACCGGCTTTGCCCGCCATTTCCGACTCTACAAAGAGCTGATTGGTGCCGTGGACAATAAGTACCTGGGTTTCGTCACCACCCTCTTTAGCATCACTCAGGAGGAAGAGTTCGTCCGCATCCAGCGTGCCATCCAAAGCCTCCACCGCCGCATCGTGGTCTTCATCGACGATGTCGACCGCCTGGAGCGCGACGAGCTGGTGCAGATCTTCCGCCTCGTCCGTTTCAACGCCAAGTTCAACAACCTCGTCTTCCTCCTGGCCATGGACAAGACCAAGGTAGAGGCAACCATGGGCTCAACCGACAACTTCTCCGACAAGTTCGCCGAAACCGAGTTCTACCTCCCTGTGCAAAGCCCCGATGCCGTTTGGAATTTCCTTGTAAGGAACATTAATGTGGAAGGGTCTGAAATGGAACAGTCGTACGACTTCGAGAACGACTCCAGTCTCAAGCCATTCGTCCGCCACTGCCTCCCCACCTTGCGGGATGCCAAGCGTTTCGTCAACAGCTTCTCCCTCCGTTGCACTCACATGTACATGTCGGAAAGATACATTTTCCGCGATTACTTCCTCCTCTCGCTCCTCCATTATGCCGATCGTGAGGCTTTTGATATTCTCGCTCGAGAAGAGTCGTTCAAAAAAGATGATGATCAGTTGAACCTACCTGCCAAGCAAGATGAGTTTCATGGGATAAGGGCGAAAATCGATAATATCCTTTGGAATCTTGCGCAGGAACTGTTCCCATCAAAAAAAGTTGATGTACAGACAGACAAATACTGGTATGGCATCAACAACAAGGATTATTACTTTTCCTATTTCAACGAGGTGACCATGGTGACCAATTCCGTTCTTGACTATGCGTGGTCGTTGCTCGACAAAAATACGACTTACGACCAAATCAAATCCCATATAGAGACGTTGGATACGGCGTCTGATTTCAAAGCTAAGTTGGTTAGATGTTTCAAGCACTTCCCAATTAACAATCTTCCGTCCGACGATCCCCGCGTCGGCAAATACTTCATCGTCCGCGATATTCTCGGTATTGAAAAGTTTGATTTCCAAGAAGGCCTGGCCCTAGTTAAGAAAGGTGGGAAATATGGATTTATTGATAAGGCTGGCGCAGTGAAAATCCCGATTGAGTATGATCATGCATGGCCGTTTTCCGAAGGCCTTGCCCGAGTTAAGAAAGGTGGAAAATGGGGATTTATTGATCAGGCTGGCGCAGTGAAAGTCTCGATTGAGTATGATCATGCATGGGCGTTTTCCGAAGGCCTTGCCGCAGTTGAGAAAGGTGGGAAATGGGGCTTTGTTGATAAGACTGGCGCAGTGCAAATTCCGTTTGAGTATGATGATGCATGGTCGTTTTCCAACGGTCGTGCGGAGGTTGAGAAGGATAGAGAAGAGTTCTATATCGACAAGGAAGGAAAGAAAGTTGATTAATAATGAATTATGAGTGATGAATAGTGAATTGTGAATAGTGAATTGAATGGCTTCCGCCCCTCTATTCACTCATCACACATCACTCATCACTCTCCACCCATTGATTTATGAATTATGAGCCGGGGGTGGCTGGCTGAAGATAAAGTTGGGGTGGTGTAAGTTGCTGTTCCGCAATAAATTAATTCATGAAAAATTTTCGGATAATTCACGATAATTCGCGTTAAAGAACAATTTTTATATATTACATAAAAATATCTTCGTATCTTTGCATCCGCAAATCCCATCAATAGACTACTATGGCAGAGCAACAACATACCCCCAATAATACCCCGCAGAACAAGCAGGAAAAGTCCTCGTTCCGCACTCTCCTCAACTACATCTGGAAATGGCTCCGGCAGAACTTCTGGTTGGTCATGGCCGTGCTTGTGCTGGTCGTGGTGCTGTCCGCACAGCAGGAGATGCTGACCGCCCTCGCCAAGCGCACCTTCGTCGGCCTCTGCCATTCCAGCCTGGGGCTTTGGGGTCTGTGGGCTGCCATGGGTGCCGTCGCCCTTGGCGTCGGGGTCAAGATCTGCGAGCGCTTCCGGCATCACTCCACCGCCGACCCTCGCTCCGTCTTCCTGTCCTTCATCCTCTTGGGCCTCGGCCTCTACCTGGCCTTTGCCTTCCCCTTCTGGCAGATGCATCGGTGGCAGACCGTCGCCACGGTCGCCGGCTTCTGCCTCTTAGTCCTCGGCACCACCGCCCTCTGGCTCGGGCTCCCTTTGATTTTCTTCTTCCTCAACCACAGCGAATATCGTAGGCTGGAGGCGGAGAAGAAAGCGGCATACGAAGACTCATTCCTTGTCCTCGATACCCCTATCGGTAAAGATAATGAAGACTTAGCCATAGAAATAGCCTATATCAAACAGCTGCAAAAACTGATCGATAGCTTCCCCCTCGACCATACCGGCACCATTGCCGTCACGGGTGCCTGGGGCTCGGGCAAGACATCTCATATCAATGTGTTGGAGTCAATGCTGGATGAGAATCAATATCTCTTTGTCCGTTTCGAGCCCATGAAGTGCGAGCGGCCCGAGCTCATCCAGTCCGCCTTCTTCGACCAGCTGGAGGACCAACTCAGCGACTACCGCTCCGGCTTCCCGCGCTATTTCCGCCACTACAAGGAGCTGCTCGGCGTGGTTGACAGCAAGTACTCCAAATTCGTCACCACCCTCTTTAGCATCTCGCAGGAGGAGGCCCGCGACCGCATCAACCATGCCATCCAGAACCTCCACCGCCGCATCGTGGTCTTCATCGACGATGTCGACCGCCTCGACCGCCAGGAGCTGGAGCAGATCTTCCGCCTCGTAGGCTTCAACGCCAAGTTCAACAGCCTCGTCTTCCTCCTGGCCATGGACAAGACCAAGGTAGAGGCCACCATGGGCGCAACCGACAACTTCTCCGACAAGTTCGCCGAAGTCGAGTTCTACCTGCCCCGGCAGAGACCCAACGCCATCTGGGAGTTTGTGTGTGAGAATGTCTTCAGCCGACTTAAGCAGCCAGAATCTGACCGATGCCGGTCCGACAAGGGGATGGAAGCCTACACCAAGCACTGTCTCCCCACCATGCGCGACGCCAAACGCTTTGTCAATGGATTTAACTTTCGCTTCATTCTGATGAACTTATCGGATAAATATAGTTTCCGCGACTACTTTCTTCTCTCCCTCCTCCACTATGCTGACCCCAATGCTTTTGATATCATCGCCCAGGAAGAGTCATTCGATAAACATCAAGGTCAGCTGGTGTTAACTGTCAAGCAAGATGAGTTTTATGGGACAAGGGTGAAAGCCGATAATATCCTCTGGAATCTCGTGCAGACCCTTTTCCCGCCAAAAGTTGTTGAGCAAACTGACGAATCCTGGTATGGCATCAACAATAGCTTGTATTTCTTTCAATATTTCAACGAGGTGTCTGCGGAAAATACCACAGTTGTAGACAAGGCGTGGTCATTGCTCACTGGGAACCTGAATTATAATGAAATCAGAGCTAAGATTAGCGAGTGGGAAGAAGAACCTAATTTCATCAAGAAGCTATTTCGATATTTCAAGTACTTCCCAATTGACAACCTTTCCGATGACGACCCCCGCGTCGGCAAATACTTCATTGTCTGCGATATTCTGGAAATTGAGGAATTGGATTTTTCCGAAGGCCTTGCTCTAGTTAAGAAAGGTGGGAAATATGGATATGTTGACAAGGCTGGTGTGGTAAAAGTTCCGTGTGAATATGATGATATCGGTTCGTTTTCCGAAGGCCTTGCCCGAGTTAAGAAAGGTGGGAAATGGGGATTTGTGGATAAGGTTGGCACAGTGAAAGTCCCGATTGAGTATGATGATGCAGGGAAGTTTTCCGAAGGCCTTGCCAAAGTTAATAAAGGTGAGAAATATGGCTTTGTTGATAAGAATGGCGAAGTGCAAATCCCGATTGAGTATGATTTTGCAGGGGTGTTTTCCGAAGGACTTGCCGCAGTTAAGAAAGGTGGGAAATGGGGATATGTTGATGAGAATGGCACAGAGGAAATCCCGTTTGAGTATGATTATGCATGGTCGTTTTCCAACGGTCGTGCGTGGATTGAGAAGGATGGAAAACAGTTCCGGGTTGACAAGGAAGGAAAGAGGGTGTGATGAATTATGATTTTTGAATTATGAATTATGAGTGGGGCGGCAGCCGATATTTGGCTGCCGCCCCTCTATTCACTATTCACAATTCACTACTTCACTACTCGTTTTGCGTTGCGTTGAGGTTGATTTGTTTGTCGTCGAGGTCGGCGGAGAGGGAGATGTTTGTCCGGCTGACTACGAAGAGGTAGATGGTGGTGAAGAGCATCAGCATTCCGCCGGCGTAGAGCACCGAGGGATGCACCTCGCCCATCGGCGGCACGAAGAAGCCCCCAACAAAGAGCCCCATAGCTATGACCAGGGTAACACAGTATGCCCAGCGGCCCAGTCTTTTAGATGAAGATTGTTTCATGTTTTAGATTGTAGAATGTAGATTGTAGAGTGTAGAGTGGGGCGGCTGCCGTCATTTGGCTTCCGCCCCACCTCTTAACTCTTAATTAATAATTAATAATTATTAATTCTTCACGCTGCCGGGGTCAAGTACTGCTCGCCGCTGAGGCCGCCGTAGGTGGTGATGGCCTTGTTGAGGGCCGCTTCGCCCTGGAACTGGGTGAGGATGGGGTTGTTGACTACGAAACGCTGGGTGCTCACGAGGGTGCCAGACTGGGTGGCGCGGGAATGGACCCACACGATGCCGCCGGTCAGTGCGCGGGTGCTGCCGAGCTTGCCCTCCACGCTGGCGAAGCCGTCGGACGACACCAGGCTGTAGAGCAGGGTGTCCTCGTCCATGCCGTCCAGCACCACCTTCATGCTGCGCATC
>JAZLLD010000097.1:0-35487 GCA_045597945.1 Bacteroidales bacterium | reverse complement strand
GGTGCGGAGTGAGCGAATATAATTGGATCTGTGGGGACGGGTGACATACTTGGGTGCAGGAACGAGGAAATGAGTGCCCAAGGCGTTATGTCCCTTGAGAGTGTAGCGGTCGCGCGAGGTGAAGACGCTGGTGAGGGGTGTGGTGGAGGTGGCGTGAATGCCTGTGGTTCGATAGCAGGTGTCGCCACGCATATATACGCCGGTGCCTGTTTGGAAAATACTATTGGGCTGCAAGTTATGAGTAATGGGGAGGTCGGGAATTACATCACCCGAGGCAGTGTCCATGACGAAAGATTCAAAGTGGATGTCGGCCGATTGGTCGTAGGTGTAGAATGAGTGGTCCGCCGTAGCCACGCGGTGCAACGTATAGTAGGGGTAGGCAAACCAAAAAGAGGTGTCGGTCTGGGCTTTTGTGTCGAAGACCAGCAGCGAGAGTAACGCGATTGCCAAGATGTTTCTTTTTGGAAATGTTTGCGCGAACCCAAACGCAGTGTCAAGTTGGGTTTTTGCACTGGGAGGCAGAAGCATGAGTACAATCGTTGTGAGCAGCCGTTTCATGTCGAATTTTTAAATATAGATAATTTGCAAAAATACACTTTTTTTTTGAGATGGATGCTTTTTTTTTAAAAAGATACAGGACATTCCGATGCGGAGGGTTCTGTATCTTGATGTATATTATGTGATTAGTGTATGAGAATATTTCTGAGAGCGAGTTTCTTCGCCGTGCCGGATTTGGCTAGTTCGTTGGAGTTGTGGGGGAGGGTGTCTAACGCAGCAGCTCGATGGCGATTTGCGCGAAGCGGGGATTGTGGACGCGGAGGAGGCTGGAGCCGGCCTGCAGGGCTATGGTGTTGAGCGCCACGGTGCCAATCTCGGAATCGGGCAGGTCGGTAGGGTTGGCTGGCATTTTGTCGGCCAGCTTCTTGGTAATCATCGACTTGTTGGACAGCGCGGTAAGCAGGGGATTGCTGGGGAAGTTGGCTATGAGTTCGTGGAGGCGGTGCAGGAGTTCGTGGTTCTGCTCCAGGGTCTTGGCAAAGCCGAACCCGGGATCGATCCATACATCCTTGGCGCCCAACCGATATAGTTCTTCGAGTTTCTCGTTGAAATAGCGGGTGAGATCGGCCACAATGTCGCCATAGCTAGTGTTCTGGGTCTGCTGCATGACTGAGGGCAGCCCCTTTGTGTGCATGAGGATATAGGGCACTTTGAGCGATGCCGAGGTGGAGAGCATCTGAGGGTCGAACTGGCCGCCCGAGATGTCGTTGATAATGTCGGCTCCGGCCTCGACGGCTTTAGCGGCGGGGAGGCTGTAGCAGGTGTCGACCGAGATGACGGTCTCTTTGGGCAGCTCGTTGCGCAGCATCTTCACGAGCGGAGCCAGTTTGGCTGCTTCGGCCTCGGGTTCCAGCAACTGTGCGCCGGGGCGCGACGAGACCACGCCCAGGTCGATGATGTCGGCACCCTGCTCCAGGAGGAGGCGGGCTTGGTTGAGGACGGCCTCGGAGGTGGTGTAGCGTCCGCCGTCGTAGAAAGAGTCGGGCGTGGCGTTGAGGATTCCCATTACTGCGGGGCGTGTATAGGTCACTTCGCGGTTGCTCAGGTGAGCCGTGAAAGGAGAAAATTGATGGCGATAGTTCATAGTTTCAAAAAAAAGTGTATCTTTGTTTTTTGTGTATAAGAACGATTTTTTGTTTTTTTAATTGTGTGACAGCAAATAAAAATAATAAATTGTCGTTATTAACTATTGTATTTTATTAATTATGCCCGATACAAAGCAAGAATTCCAGGTTGAAATTTCCCGCTGCAGGGAGATTTATGAAAAAAAATCACGCGACTACGGCACCTCGTGGCGCATACTGCGTCTGCCGTCGCTTACCGACCAGATTTTCATCAAGGCCAACCGCATCCGCAGCATTCAGGAGAGCGGCGTGAGCAAGGTGGGCGACGGGGTGGAGCCCGAGTTCGTGGCCATGGTGAACTATGCCGTGATGGCCCTCATCCAGCAGGAGCTGGGCCCCGACGGCGAGCAGGAGCTCCCCCTGGACCGCGCTTTGGAACTTTACGACAAGCACATCGGCCGCACGGTGAATCTGATGCTGGACAAGAATCACGATTACGGCGAGGCATGGCGGATGATGCGCGTGAGCTCGATGGTGGATTTGATTCTGATGAAACTGCGCCGTATCAAGCAGATTGAGGATAACGACGGCCGCACTATCATCAGCGAAGGCGTTGAGGGCGGTTATATGGACATTATCAATTATTCAATCTTCTGTCTGATTCGTCTCACCGAAGAAAAGCAAAACTAACCTTTCGAAATATTTGATTTATGATTAAAGATAACAAAACTACTTGGTCGCTGAATGTTATTTCGCGCGTCATCGTTGGCTTGGTCTTTCTTTTTTCCAGCTTTGTGAAGGGTGTCGACCCCCTGGGCACTTCCTACAAGATTACCGAGTATATGACCACTTGGTCGTTCTTCGGCATCTCTTTTGAGGGTTTCGTGCCGTTAGCCACAACTTTATCGGTGGCGCTGATAGTGCTGGAATTCACTGTGGGCTCCATGCTTATATTCGGCTCTTTCCGCCGCCTGACGGCGTGGATGCTGGCGCTGATGATGGTTTTCTTTACGGTCAGCACCTTCTACGATGCCCTCACCAATGAGGTGACCGACTGCGGATGCTTCGGCGATGCCGTAAAACTGACAAATTGGCAGACGTTTGGAAAGAATGTCGTCCTTGATGTTTTTGCTGTCTGGATTTTCCTGACCATGAACCTGCGCCGCAAGAAACGCACCGAGCATGATGTGCTGGTGCTGGTGTTCTCGGTGGTGATTATGATTATCTTTGCCTTGTTCAACATCAATAACGAGCCCTGCATTGACTTCCGTGCCTGGAAGGTGGGCAATCGGATGATGGACATGGACGAGAGCCTGGAGGTGAAGAGCTATGTGACTTATCGCAACACCACTACGGGCGAGACCGAGGAGTTCCTCTCCTCTGAGCTGGTGAGCAAGATGAGCGACCCCGCCTGGGAGCAGAACTGGGAGTGGGAAAGCAGCCGGGTGGAAGACCCCCACGAGATTAAGGCCGACGGCTTCTCGATGCTGGATATGAACATGGAAGACCATGCACATGAGCTGATTGGCTCTACCGACTATCTGCTTATCGTCACCATCCATCATCTCGACAAGGTGGACGAGAAGGGCGTCCGCGCTATCCAGCAGGCTTTGGAAATGGCCGAAGAAAACGGTGTGCAGATGGTGCTGCTCAGCTCCGCACTCCCCGAGGATGTTGAGTCTTTCCTTTATACCAACAAGCTGGACGATATGGAGTTCTACTTCGCCGATGTGACCGCCATCGAGACCATGGCGCGCTCCAATCCCGGCTTTGTGCTGATGAAAGAAGGCCGCGTGATGGGCAAATGGCATCACCGCCATGTTCGCGCCCTGCTTGACTATCAGTTTTAATAATCGTTGCAAACAATTGAAAAATAAAATACTATGATACAGAGAATTCAAACTATCTATCTCTTGCTGGCAGCTTGTGCTATGGCACTCTGCTTTATGTTCCCCACGGCCACAATCAACACCACCGTGGAATCGTTGAATGTGCAGGCCTCGGGCGAGCTGAACCTGGTGGCGCACGCCGTGCCCGAAATGAACGAACAGATTCTCAGCGGACAGGACATCGTGCTGGGTCAGAATATGTTCATCAAGACATGGCCCATGATGGTGCTGGCCTTGCTGATCATTGCCATTTCTTTGGTGGCCATGTTCTTGTTCAAGAACCGCAAAGTCCAGGTTCGCGTTGTTTCGGTCGGATTCCTGCTTTCCGTTGTTTATGTGTTCTTGGTGTTTTTGTGGATGGTCGACAAATGGGCCGACGCAGCCCTGATGAGCATCCAGTGCAGCTCCGCTGCGGCGCATTACGCAATAGGCACCTATGCTCCCATCGCAGCCATCGTGTTGCTCTTTCTGGCCCAGCGTGCCATTAAAAAGGACGAGGAGAAGGTTCGCGCTGCCGACCGTCTGAGATAATGACAGAACAGACAGATTATGCAACAAGTTTTCGACAAAGTTGAGCAATTGCCCGATGTGGCACGGAAATTGCTAGACAATTTTTGTGAAGAACGCTTCTTTGCCTTTTTCGGCAAGATGGGAGTGGGCAAGACCACGCTTATCAAAGAGCTGTGTCAGCAGCTGGGAGTGGAGGACACGGTGTGCAGTCCCACGTTTGCCATCGTGAATTCCTACAGCACTGGCGAGGACAACCCGGTCTACCACTTCGACTTCTACCGGCTGAAGAATGTCGACGAGGCGTACGATATCGGCTACGAGGAATACTTCTATAGTGGAGAATATTGCTTTACCGAGTGGACTGAGAAAATTGAAGAGCTCCTGCCCGAGCATTATGTGAGGGTGGAGATTGAAGAAACTAACGGAATAAGAACTTTAACAGCTAACGTGAAAAATGACTGAATCTGAGATACTCGCCAAATTGGCCGCCCAAGCCCTGGACGAAAAGAAGGGCATTGATGTGCAGATCCTCGACCTCCGCGGTCTCCAGTCTGCCCCTTGTGCATTCTTTGTTATCGCTTCGGGTAACGTGCCTTCGCATGTAACTGCCCTCAGCGATCATGTGCACGAAATTGTGAAGAAGGCTACCGGCCTGAACCCCTCTAAGTTGGAGGGCTACATGAATGCCGAATGGATCTTGATGGATTACTTCGACGTTGTGGTGCATATCTTCCAGCAGGAAAAGCGCCAGTTCTTCCGTCTGGAACAGCTCTGGGCCGACGCTCCGCGTATGGACCTGGGCAAGCAGTCGGATGCGAACGCTCCTGCTTAATATAATAATATATTGATTCATTAAATAGTATGGCAGATAAAAAATCCAATCCCAACAAACCTGGCGGCAATCAGCAGCCCAAGTCGGGCGGCAACAAGCAGCCCAAGTCGAGCGGCAACAAGCCCAAGAAAAGCTGGGTGCTGTATGTTGTTTACGGCGCCATCATCCTGGCCTTGGGCAGCATGCTTCTGGGGCAGGGCTCCAAGGACGATTCCCACAAAATCAAGTGGACCAAATTGGAGTACATCCTCACCCATAAGGACTATTCCAAGATTGTTGTCGTGAACAAGGAGTTCGCCGAGGTCTACATGAAGTCTTCGGCCATAAAGAAGGACACCACCTATCAGGATTTGTTTTCCCGCAACATGATGAACCAGGTTGTGCCCAGCTCCGATCATTACATCTATGAGTTCATCACCCTTGAGGGTTTTGAAAAGGATATAGACACGGTGGAGGCCGCAATCGGAGAGCGTATCGAGATGGAACCCGAGAAGCGCACCAGCGTATGGCGCGAGATCTTTGTGGTCTTCGGCCCCTTCCTGATTATCATCGTCTTCCTGATTATCATGAACAGCATGACCCAGAAGCAGATGGGCGGCGGGAACGGCATCTTCGGTGTTGGCAAGAGCAAGGCCAAGGTGTACGACGACAAAACTCCCACCAATGTTACATTCAAGGATGTGGCCGGTCTGGCTGGCGCCAAGGAAGAGGTGATGGAGGTTGTCGACTTCCTCAAGAACCCCAAACGCTACACCGACCTGGGCGGTAAGATCCCCAAGGGCGTGCTCCTTGTAGGTCCTCCGGGTACCGGTAAGACCCTCCTGGCCAAGGCTGTTGCAGGCGAGGCCAATGTGCCCTTCTTCTCTATGTCGGGCTCCGACTTTGTGGAGATGTTCGTGGGTGTTGGCGCATCCCGTGTCCGCGACCTCTTTGAGGAGGCCAAGAAAAAATCGCCCTGCATCATCTTCATCGATGAGATCGACGCTGTGGGCCGTGCTCGCGGCAAGGCTGGTCTCAGCAACGCCAACGATGAGCGCGAGAATACCCTCAACCAGCTCCTCACCGAGATGGACGGTTTCAGCTCCGGCACCAATATCATTGTGCTGGCTGCCACCAACCGTGCCGAAATTCTCGACCCCGCCTTGCTCCGTGCTGGCCGTTTCGACCGCCAGATCCACGTAGAATTACCCGACCTGGAAGAGCGCAAAGGCATCTTCGATGTTCATCTCCGCAAGTTGAAATTGAACGAAAATAAGGAATCTGAGGGTTATGTCGACCGCGAGTTCCTTGCCAAGCAGACTCCGGGTTTCTCGGGTGCAGATATCGCCAATGTGTGCAACGAGGCAGCCCTTTGTGCCGCCCGCAAGAATAAGAAGAGTATCGAAAAACAAGACTTCTTGGATGCTGTCGACCGTATTGTCGGCGGTCTGGAGAAACGCACTAAGGTGCTCACCGAGCTGGAGAAGCGCACCGTGGCTTTCCACGAGAGTGGCCACGCCTCAGTCAGCTGGCTTCTCAAGGGTGCCGATCCGCTCATCAAAGTCACCATTGTGCCTCGCGGACAGAGTCTTGGCGCTGCTTGGTATCTGCCCGACGAGCGTCAGCTGACCACTTCCGACCAGATGTTCGACAAGATGACCAGCCTCATGGCCGGCCGTGCCGCCGAGGAAATCTTCTTTGGCAAAATTGGTACCGGTGCTCTCAGCGACATTGAGCGTGCTACCAAGATGGCCCAAAGCATGGTGGTCTACTACGGTATGAGCCCTGAACTCGGCAATATCAGCTTCTACGATTCTACCGGCCAGTCCGATTATGGTTTCTCCAAGCCGTTCAGCGAGAAGACCGCCGAGATTATCGATAAGGAAGTTCGCCGTTTGGTGGAAGAAGCCTATGCCCGCGCCAAGCAGATCATCTCCGACCATCGTTCGCAGATGGAAGAACTTGCCGGCCAGCTTTTCGATAAGGAAGTGCTTTTCCGCGAAGACCTCGAGCGTATCTATGGTCCGCGTGAGGGCGAGGCTGAAACCAAACCCGAATTGGCCGAGTCTACCGAGCCCGCAGTGGCGGAAAGCAACGCTGAAACAGAACATACCAACAATACCGATTTGGATAACACTTCTAGCACCTTGTAATAATAAAGAGTTATGAAGACATTCTGGATCCGGACCGCGAGTGCGGCCGCCTATGCGCTCCTATTCTTGGGTGCGATCTTTAGTGGAAAATTGCTGGATAACCACGCTTGGGGCGTGGTTATCCTTGCCCTTTTTGCAGTGTTCGTTGCGCTGGGCTGTGCGGTGGAATATTACCGCATCGCCGAGATGCAGGGCGGCGCGCCAAACAAAGGCCTGGGCTATTTTTTCGTAGTGTGTGTTTCATTTGGCCTATGTATGCTGCCTCTTGGCGGCATGTCCGGCAACCATGTCGGATACATGGGCATGATTGTTGCCGCATTGCTTGGCGGCGTGTTTTTGGTGGCTCTGCCCATCATGCTGTTAGTGCAGCTTTGGCACAACTCCGAGCATCCTTTTGTCGATGTCATGCATACCATGCTTCCTGTTCTTTATTGCGCCGTGCCTATGGGCATGATGGGCGTTGTGAATGACAGCGATGTCCTGATCATGTGTGTCTTGATGATCTGGGCCAACGACTGCTTCGCCTATATTGGCGGCTCGCTGGTGGGCAAACACAAGATGTGGCCTAAGCATTCTCCCGGCAAGACTTGGGAAGGCTCCGCTATCGGTGTGATCTGCTGCATGGCCGTGGCTGCTTTCCTTGGTCCTTTGTGCAACGATACCATCTCTGCCGTCTCTTGGATGGTGCTGGGTTTGGTTTGTGGTGTGATAGGTACATTGGGCGATTTGGTGGAATCCATGCTCAAGCGCTCAGTTGGTCTGAAGGATTCCGGCAACATCATGCCTGGCCATGGCGGATTTCTCGACCGTTTCGACAGTCTGCTGATGGTGCTGCCCTTCATTTTTGTTATTCTCTTCTTTGTTTAATCCGCTAATTCTTATACAATATGTATATCCATCGCGAAGGAAAAAGCACTATCATCGTCGTCTTGGCTTTTGTGCTGGTTGTTTGGGGACTTTTGTGGTATTTCGTAGATAACTGGACCATCTTCCATTCCATCCTCATCGCTATCTTGCTCCTGTTTTGGGTGGGCGTGTCCCTCTTTTTCCGCATCCCTAAACGCAACCCCGTCACCGATCCTAACCGCCTGATTGCCCCCGCCGACGGCACCGTGGTCACCATTGAGGAAACTGTTGAAAAGGAATATATCAAAGGCGAGTGCATCCAGGTAAGTGTCTTCATGTATGGCACCGATGTCCATGTCAACCGCTACCCCTGCGACGGCACAGTAGAATACTACAAGTTCCATCGAGGCAACTATTTCGTGGCTTCTTATCCCAAGTCCAGTGTTCTCAACGAGCATTCTTCTGTGGGCCTGCGTCTCAACGATGGTCAGCGCATACTTATCCGCCAGGTGGCCGGCACCATGGCCCGCCGCATTGTCTGCTATGCCCGTGAAGGCGAACAAGTAAAGCAGAATCAGGAACTGGGCTTCATCAAGTTCGGCTCTCGTGTCGACTTATTCATCCCCAAGCATTTTGTTGTAGATGCGTCGTTACAAGATGTTGTCCGTAATTCCCTTACGCCCATCATCACCATCCTGCCTCCTCCTGCCAACATTGAAACTGCCGAATCTAACGCATGACTATTGCCGATCAGATAATTTACGAAGACAACCACCTTATTGCCATCAATAAGCTGCCTGGGCAGATTGTACAGGGCGATAAGACTGGCGACGTGCCCCTTTCCGAATTGCTCAAAGACTTTATCAAGCAGCGCGACAACAAGCCGGGCAACGTATTTTGCGGTGTCATCCACCGTCTCGACCGTCCTGTTAGCGGTGTATGTATTTTTGCAAAAACTAGCAAGGCACTCTCCCGCATGAATGAGTTGGTCAAGAGCCGCGATTTCCATAAAACCTACCATGCTGTGGTCAAGGATATGCCCCCGGCCATGCAGGGATCGCTCGAAGACTACCTTGTGCGTAATGAAAAGCAGAACAAGAGTTTCGTCACCAAGGACTCTCGCCAGCCCGAGGCCAAACTCGCCAAACTCGACTATCGTATGCTGGCTACGTCCAAAGGTGGCTACCATCTTTTGGAAGTAGCGCTCCATACAGGCCGCCATCATCAGATTCGATGCCAGCTGGCCCACATGGGCTGCCCTATCAAAGGCGACCTCAAGTATGGCGCCCCGCGCAGCAATCCCGATGGCTCTATTTCTCTCCATGCCTATCGTCTTGAATTTGAGCACCCTGTCCGCCATGAGCAAGTCGTTATCACTGCCCCAGCACCGTGGAATTATTTCGACGATTGCAATTTCTAACCGTGTAAACCTACTAATTAGAAAAAGATAAAAATAAATACAGATTTAGATTTAATCAATCAATGAAAAAACTTGTCAAATCCCTATTCTTGGGTATGATGGTGTTCTGCTCCTTTGCCCTCATGGCACAGCCCCTAAGCACCAAACACAGCGACTATCACCAGTCGTCATTCGCCTTCAAGGCACCCCAACTCAGTTTCACTAACCAAGTGGTCAACGGTGTTTCCTACACCAATTTGTTGATGGATGGTTCCACTCCTTCCACCTTCATTGGCCGCCCCAACCTCCCCATCATCTCCGAATTGGTCGAGATCCCCCTTTGCACCAACGTGAAGGTCAAGGTCTCCAATGTTCAGACCAAAGAACTCCAGCCCATGAAGAACCGCATTATGCCCGTTCAGCCTGCGCCCAGCAAATCTGATCGCACTCCTCAGGACTTTGTTATCGATGACCAGTTCTATGCTCAGAATGCTGATTCCGACACTCCTCTCGCATGGGTTGAGGATATGGGTGTTGCTCGCGACCGCAATGTGGCCATCCTTCGCATCTCCCCTATCATCTACAATCCCGTAACCGGTGCGCTCCGCCAGGTGACTTCCATGGATGTTACCCTTACTTTTGAGGATGCCGATGTGGCCGCCACTCAGCAGCTCCACCAACGCTACTATTCCCCCGATTTCTCTCTGGGTCAGAATATTCTTGGTGTGATGCCCTGCACCAAGGAAATCCGCACCGCCGCCCCCGTGCACTATCTCATCGTGGCGCACAGCTCTTTCCGCGGTCAGCTCGACCAGTTTGTCAACTGGAAAAAGCGCCAGGGCTTCATCGTCACCGTCGGATATACCGACGATCCTGAAGTGGGCTCAACTTCAACAACTATCGCCGAATACACAAAGAGCTTCTATACCAATGCAACGGCAGAGCTTCCCGCTCCCACCTATCTGCTCCTCGTGGGCGACGTCAATCAGATTCCTGCCTTCTATTCTCGCTGCACTGCACCAGCCAGCGATCATGTGACCGATCTCTATTATGTCACCTGGACCCCCAACGACCAAATTCCCGACTGCTATATCGGTCGTTTCTCAGCCAACAATGTCGCCGAGCTCACTCCTCAGGTCGATAAGACCATCTATTATGAGAGCTATGGCTTCTCCGATGATAGCTACCTCAACCGTGCATGCCTCATCGCTGGCGAAGACGGTGGCTATGCTGGCGACAACGCCTACCGCTATGCCGACCCCGCCATGGACTATATTGCCAAGTACTACGTCAATGCTTTCAATAGCTACACAGATGTACATTATTATAAAAATAATGTGTCGTTTGCTCCCGCCGGCGTTTTCGTCGATGGCAACTGCTCTACCTCCTCCACCGCTGGCACCCTCCGCAATCTTTACAACTCCGGTATCGGTTGGGTCAACTATAGCGCCCATGGCTATGATGACTCTTGGGGCACTCCCTCTTTCACCGCTACCCATGCTAATGCTATGACCAACAACGGCAAGCCCTCCATCATGATTGGCAACTGCTGCCTTAGTGGCAGATTCAACACCACCAGATACAACGCCTGCCTTGGCGAGGCATTGCTCCGCAAAGGAAACAATGCTGGCGCTGTCGCTTATTTTGGCGGCACCAACTCCACTTACTGGCCTCACGACTTCTGCTGGTCGGTCGGTGTTCGCAGCTCCATCCAAGGCAACATGGATGCCACCTACGATGCCGCACACCTCGGCATGTACGACCGCTTGTTCCACACCCACAACGAGGCCTTCTCTGCCCGCCATATCACTGCTGGTTCCATGACTGTTGCCGGCAACACTGCGGTCCAGGAATATGGCTCTTATGCCCTCTACTATTGGGAAATCTACGAACTCTTTGGCGATCCTTCCCTCATGCCCTGGCTCAGTGCCGCCGATGATCCCAGCGTCGTCGCCGAACCCACCATTCCTATCGGCACCGATAACTATACCGTCACCGCTTCCCCCTATGCTTATGTGGCCATCACAACCTTGGAAGACCACGATTTGATTTGTGCCGCCTATGCCAATGAGCAAGGTGTTGCCACCCTCCAGCTTCCTGGCGATGTCGCTGTGGGCGAATATGAGCTTGCTGTTATAGCTCAGAATGTCAAGCCTTATTTCCAGAATGTCAATGTTGCCGTCCTTGATGGACCTTATGTGTCTGTCGTCGATTTCAGTCCCGTTGACGCTTCTGAAATCCGCCCCGACAATTACGTCACCTTTAATGTCCGACTGACCAACATCGGCAACCAGCCTGCAACTTGGGGTCGCGTTACCTTCACCTCCGACAAGGCTGTTGTGGTTGAACCTACCTACGATTTCAACAACATGGCTAATGGCGACACCCTCAGCATTACTGCCACTTTCTCCTCCTACTTAGGCGAAGAACTTACCTTTGGCGAGAGTGTCAGCTTCACTGTTAATGTCGACTGGGGTGCTGAGAACGGCTCTTCCAAGCGCAAGGTTTTCGATGTCGTAGCTCCCAAACTGGAAGTTCTTGATGTTGCGGCAACGCCTAATCTTAATGCTGGCGAGAACGCTACCATTCATTTCCAAATTGCCAATGTTGGCAACCTGTCCACCGACGACCTGACCTTCTCTCTTGAGAGTCCTTTCGGCTTCCTCAATGCTGCACCCACTAATCATCATGTTGGCACAATTGCTGCCGAGACTACTGTTGATGCCTCCTTCGCTGTCAGTGTCGAAGAGCATGCTCCCGCCACCTTGATTCCTTTCAACCTTTATGCTGTTGCTAATGGTCGCTCTATCCTGTTGGGCACCTATCCGGTGCGTTGCGGCCAGTCTTCCGTCGACGACTTTGAGTCCGGCGGCCTCAGTGCTGTCAACTGGTCTTTCAACAACAATCCTTGGGAAATCACATCCTCTGGTGCGCACCAGGGCAACTATTGCGCTCGCTCCAAATCCAATCTTGGCGACCGCAGTACTTCCGAGCTTACCATCACTTGGTCTTCGGAAATTGACGATAGCATCAGCTTCTTCTACAAAGTGTCCTCAGAGGAAAACTATGATATTTTCACCTTCTTCATCGATGGCCAGGAGACCTTGTCTGCTTCTGGCAATGTCGATTGGACTCGTGTAGCCTATGCCGTTCGTGCCGGCTCGCACACCTATAAATTCTCCTATGCCAAGGATTATTCCGTAAGCAATGGCGAGGACTGCGCTTGGATCGACTATGCCACCTTCCCATTCATGGGCACCAACTGCGTCTTCTCTTTCGATTCTGTTTGCCAGAACGAACCCTATCAGTTTGCTGGTGGCGATGTGCCCACCGCCAATGCAGGCAAGGTTCATTTGGTTGGAATTGATGGTAACACCACCAATTATATCGAACTCAATGTTATCGAAACTCCTCAGGTAAGCATCGAGGTGCTCTACAATAACGCAGGCTGCAAGCTTCTCCGTGCTCACGGTGCCGACCGCTATGAGTGGAACACTGGCGAGACCACCGCTGTCATCCGTGCTTGTCCCACTGGCGACAACAATCTCACTGTCCTTGGTTTCCGTGGCCAGTGTTCTGGCGAGGCCAGTTACACACTCCTTGGCATCAACGATGCTTCTGCCCAGAACAGCGTCAACCTCTATCCTAACCCCGCTCACGACCTTGTCACCGTTGCTGCCGAGGGCATTCGCAATGTCCAGTTGCTCAACCTCATGGGCCAGGTAATCACCACCCGCAGGGCCGAATCCTCTCGCGTTTCTCTCGATCTCCAGCACCTTGTCCCTGGCGTCTACTTCGTTCGAGTAGAGACTGCCGAAGGCGTTGTGGTCAAGAAACTTATCCGCAGATGATAATTTTTTTTCATAAGCTTTAATTGATGGCCAGCCGCTCTTGTAGTGGCTGGCTTTTTTCTAGGACTTCCAGTGTGGCAATTGGCTGGCTTTTTGGGGGTTCTTTAATCGCAATTACGTCTGTCCCGTGCTCCGCCCCTTGTTCTTCAGCGTCTCCTACACAATAATAATTCGTTTCCTGCGTTACTTAAAAAAAACTAATATATTAGTATCATGAAGAAATTGATTCTCTCCTTAGCTGTTATTGCTCTCGTTTCCGTTGCTGTGTGCTCCTGTGGGAAAGACAAAACAACCTATACTGTACAGTACAGCTTCGACAACACCGAGATGCAGACCGACATGGTCAAAGTGTTTGAATGCAAAGATGGCTCGGCCAGCGGCAAATGGCGCTGCGAACACCATACTATCCAGAAAGTGATGGTCGACGGTGTGGATCACGAGATGGTTTCCGGCACTATCAATGATGTAGCTACCGGCGATGTCAACGAACTCTGGGTCTATGCCGAAGGCGATCGCAAGAAATTTACTTCCTACGACCTCGACACCATCTTCCGTCTCCAACCTGGTGTCAACAACGTATTTGTTATCACTCCCGACACTAAATGGAATAGGAATCCGCTGTACTAGCAGCTGTATTTTGCTAAGTTTTAAGAGCCAATTTTTCGAAATTGGCTCTTTTTTTTCTCTCTTTTTGCCGAATCCTTGCTGCTGTTCGTATTTTTTGTATGCTATATTGTGCTGTGTTTCAATAATGTTTTGTAAAAAATGATTGTTTGGTGCAATTTATTCTCAATTTATGTACAAAAAGTTGTACCTTTGCAAACGAATCCAAGTGATTCGGATTGGTAATAATTTTAAAAAGTAATTAAGTCGGATGAAGAATAAATACTACGATTTGGTCGAACAGACCTTTGATTTTCCCCAGGATGAATTTCGCACCGAGGATGGCGAACTCTACTTCCACGATATTCCCCTTATGGAAATTATCAAGCAGTACGGCACGCCGCTCAAGATTACTTATCTGCCCAAGATAACCTCGCAGATTCAGCGAGCCAAGCGCATGTTCAATGTCGCTATTGCTAAGACCGACTATCGCGGTACATATAATTATTGTTACTGCACCAAGTCGTCCCACTTCAGCTTTGTGCTTGAAGAGGCCCTCAAGAACGACATCAACCTCGAGACTTCTTCGGCTTTCGACATCAACCTCATCCAGGAACTCTATGAGCAGAAGCTTGTTGACAAAGACAAGTTTATTGTCTGCAACGGTTATAAGCGCCAGCAGTACATTGAGAATATTGTCAACCTCTACAACGATGGCTGGCATAATGTAGTGCCCATCCTTGACAATCGCAACGAGTATCATTCTCTCGACAGCCTTCTCACCGACCCTGAGGTGCCCATGAAAATCGGCATCCGCATTGCGTCGGAGGAGGAACCCAAGTTCGACTTCTACACCTCGCGTCTCGGCATGCGCTACAGCGATATCGTGAGCTTCTACGAGGAGAGCGTGAAGCCCAATCCCAAGTTCAAGTTCAAGATGCTTCATTTCTTCATCAACACGGGCATCCGCGACACCGCCTACTATTGGAACGAGTTGGCCAAGTGCGTCAATGTCTATTGCGACCTCAAGCGTGTCTGCCCTGACCTCGACAGTTTGAACATCGGCGGCGGCTTCCCTTGCAAGACTTCCCTTGCCGCCACCTACGACTATGAGTATATGGCCGAGGAGGTGCTGGCCCAGATTAAGGCCATCTGCACCAATCGTGGAGTGGACGAGCCCAACATCTTCACCGAGTTCGGCAGTTTCACCGTTGGCGAGAGTGGTGCCACCCTCTACAGCATCCTCGATGCCAAGCAGCAGAACGACCGCGAGATGTGGTATATGATCGACTCTTCGTTCATCACCACCCTCCCCGACACCTGGGGCATCAACCAGCGATTCATCATGCTGCCCATCAACCATTGGGATTGCGAGTACCAGCGCGTCTTCCTCGGCGGCCTCACTTGCGACAGCGAGGACTACTACAATGCCGACTCCCACGCCAATGCCATCTTTCTCCCCAAGCTCCAGAAAGACGAGCCCCTCTATATCGGCTTCTTCCACACCGGTGCCTACCAGGAGAGCCTCGGCGGCTACGGCGGCATCCAGCACTGCCTCATTCCCGCGCCTAAGCATATTATTATCGACAAGGACGAGAATGGCGAATACGTCACCAAACTCTTCGCCAAAGAACAGTCCCACAAGTCTATGCTCAAGATACTAGGCTACTAAGATTTGACGGCTAGGCACTCGCATGGCCGTTAAACTTACGTTTTCTCCCTGCCAATATATTTGGCAGGGATTTTTTTGCCTCTTCTGTTGCTGTCTCCAGAAGGAGCGGGAGAAGAGCGAAGGAAGAGCGAAGGAAGAGCGAAGGAAGAGCGAAGGATGGACCTAGTTGCGGAGTCGACAATTCTGTTAGTCACAGTTAAACTTACTTAAAAAATCGCCGGTGCGTAATAAAAATGTGTTTTTATTGTTATAACTTATTTATTAATAAATATATGATGAAGAAAGTAATAGGAATGGTGCTAGCACTGCTGCTCTGCGGCTGCGACCATCTGCTGCAGCAAGACGAACCCGTGCGCAAAGTGGCTGTGCGTGTGGTGAATGTGGGCCAGCTCGACAATGAGGATATCGATGTGCCTAATTGCGAATATGTTGGCACGGTGGAGGAAAGTTCGGCTTCTACGATTGCCTTTTCCACATCGGGCAGGGTGACTGCTGTCTATGTGAAAGAAGGGCAGACCGTGCGTGCCGGACAGCTGTTGGCCGAGGTCGACAACACAACGGCGCTCAACTCCTACAAGGCTGCCCAGGCCACTTTGCGCCAAGCGCAGGATGGTTACGACCGCGCCAAGCAGGTCTACCAGAAAGGTAGTCTACCCGAGGTGAAATGGGTTGAGGTGAAAACCCAGCTGGACCAGGCCCAGTCGATTGCCGAAATTGCAAAGAAGAATTTGGACGACTGCAAGTTATATGCTCCCTGTGGCGGCACCGTGGCCGACCGCAATTTGGAGGTGGGCAGCAATGTGGCCCCCTTCCAGCCGGTGTTGCGTCTGCTGAATCTGGGCTCTTTGGCCGTGAAGGTCAGCATCCCAGAAGGCGATATCGCACAGATTCGCAATGGTATGGCTGCTCGCGTGACGGTGACTGCCCTGGACGATCTGGAACTGCGAGCCGTGGTGGATGAACGCAACGTGAGCGCCGACCCGCTGTCGCACAGCTATCTGGTGCGCCTGCGTCTGCAGGGCGCTGCCGGCAAGCGTTTGCTGCCGGGCATGGTCTGCAAGGTGGCCATGGGCCAGCGGGCCACTACTGGCGGCTTGCTGCTGCCCAACAGGGCTGTGCAGATTGCCAACGACGGCCAGCGTTTTGTGTGGGTGGTAGAGGACGGCAAGGCTTCTCGCCGCATGGTGACCATCGGCGACCTGTCGTCCAACGGCGTGCTGGTGTCTTCCGGCCTCAATGGTGGCGAGCAAGTGATTGTGGACGGCACCCTGAAGGTGTCTGAGGGCACGCAGGTGGTCTGCAATGAGTAGGGGAGGATCCGCCGTGAAACACAATCACCCTAGTGTTATGTATAGTATTATTTCAAATTCAAGATAGTCGATGGCTGAGAAGAAACATATTGGTTTTCTGGAGTCGGTGATGTCAAATCCCAAGATAGCCTTTCTGCTGATAGGCCTGCTGGTGGTGTTTGGCGTGTTTGGCCTGGACCGGATGAACAAGCAGGAGTTCCCCGAGTTCACCATCCGCAACGGTGTGGTGGCGGCAGTGTATCCGGGTGCCAATGCCGAAGAGGTGGAACAGCAGGTCACCAAACCGCTTGAAGAATATCTGTTTACTTTTCAGGAGGTGAACAAGGAGCTCACCTACAGCTTCTCGAAAGAGGGTGTGGTGTATGTGTATGTGGAACTGGACAACAGCGTGAATAATCAGGCCGAGGTGTGGAGCAAGATACGCCACGGCTTGAAGGATTTCAAGGCCAAGCTGCCCACGGGCGTGCTGGCACTGGTGGTGGTGGACGATTTCGGCAACACCTCCTCGCTGCTCATCACCATGGATTCTGAGGACAAGACCTACCGCGAGATGAGCCGCTACATGGATCTCCTGATGGAGCAGCTGCGCACCGTGCCCGCTGTCGGCAATATCAAGTCGTTTGGCGAACAGAACGAAGAGATATCGGTGTATGTCAATAAGGAAAAGTTGGCCACCTACGGCATCTCGCAGAGCACGCTGACAACCCAGCTCTTCGCCCAAGGGCTGCTGAGTGTGGGCGGTACTCTGCAGTACGACGACCAGGTGCTCCCCCTCCATGTGGTGAGTCCCTATCAGTCTGAGTATGAGATTGGCGAGCAGGTGATATTCACTTCGCCCACCGGCGAGACCATCCGCCTCAAGGATGTGGCCCGCATCGAGCGCAGATATGCCGAGCCTTCCAGCTTTATCACCAAGGACGGCCGCAAGGCGCTGGTGCTCTCGGTGGAGATGCGCCAGGGAAACAATATCGTAAAGTTCGGCGAGGCGGTGGATAAGGAGCTACAGCGCTTCCAGCGCACGCTGCCGGACGGCGTAAGCCTCTACCGCATTACCGATTTGCCCAAGGTGGTGGACGACAGCATCCATTCCTTCCTGAAAGACCTTGTCACGGCAATCCTCGTGGTCATTCTTGTCATGCTCATGCTCTTCCCGCTGTCGTCGGCAATGATCCCGGCCATCGAGATCCCGCTTACCACCGCCATCACAATCAGCATCATGTATCTTGTGGGCTATGAGATGAACACCGTCACGCTGGCCGCGCTCATCGTCACGCTGGGCATGATTGTGGATGACAGTATAGTGATGATTGACGGATATATGGACAACCTCCACCGGGGTCAGGCTCCCTGGCAGGCGGCTCTGGCCAGTGCCAAGACTTTCTTCCCCTCGCTGGCGGTGGCCACGGTGGCCATCTGCGGCATCTTCTTCCCTTATCTGTTCACGATGCATGGCCCGCTGGGCGATTTCGTCAAGTTCTTCCCCACCACCATCACCATCTCGCTGGGTGTCTCGCTGACGTTGGCCATGTTGCTGACCCCCTATCTCGAGCAGCGCATGATCGACCCTGCCAAGGAGGCTCGCAAGGATGGCTGGCTGCTCACGCGCTGGCAGAACCGTTTCTTCGCTTTCCTGCAGGGCAGCTACGAACGCCTCCTGCGCTCCTGTTTCAGGCATCCTTACATCACCCTGTCGGCAGGTGTCGGCTCGGTGGTGCTGGCGGTGGTTATCTTCCGCATGTTGCCTTTGCAGCTCATGCCCAAGGCCGAGCGCGACAGTTTTGCCGTGGAGGTGTATCTGCCCGAAGGCAGTTCTCTGGCCGAGACTCAGCAGGTGTGCGAAGACTTCGAGGCCGTGCTGCACCGCGACAAGATGGTGGAGTCCGTCACCACTTTTGTCGGCTCTAGCTCGCCGCGCTTCATGGCCGCCTATAGCCCCAAGATGCCCGGCAAGAACTATGCCCAGATGATTGTCAAGACCAAGAATTATGCCGTCACCGAAAAGGTGATTCATCGCTATAAGGACACTTATGTCGACTCTTTCCCCCAGGCCACGGTGCGCGTCAAGCAGCTCGACTATCAGGCTGTGAACAATCCTATCGAGGTGCGTCTGCGTGGCAACGACAAGGCGCAGTTGCGGCAGTATGCCGACACGCTGAAGGCTTTCTTTAATCGCCATAGCGACGATCTTGTCTGGGTGCACAGCGACTTCGACGGCTATCTGCCTTCGCTGCGCATTGAGCTGAAGTCTGAGGAGGCTTCGCGTCTCGGCGTGACCAAGGCCATGCTCTCTGCCAATCTGGCTACGCTCTATGGCGGTCTGCCGATGACTACGCTCTGGGAGGGCGACTACCCCATAGGCGTGAAGCTGTACACCGATACCGACCAGGGGCTGGATATTGAGAACACGCTCATACCCACTTCCATCCCTGGTGTTTGGGTGCCCTTGCGCCAGGTGGCCAAGGTCTCGCCCGACTGGGTTCCTGCGCAGATAGCCCACCGCAATGGTGTGCCGTGTGTCACCGTGGGTGCCGACATGTGCTTCGGCAAGAGCCAGCCTGTGGTCATGCGCAAGCTGAAGCCTTATCTGGAGGGCGAGTTCAAGGCAATGCTGCCCGACGACATCGAGATGAGCTATGGCGGCCTGGATGGCGTGAATGCCAACACCATGGGCGATATCGTCGTGGGTCTCGTGGCCTCCATGCTGATTGTATTTTTCTTCTTGCTATTCAGTTTCAAGAAGATACGTCTCACCCTGCTCGCACTCTGCGGCACCCTGCTGAGTCTCTTGGGCGCCTTTGTGGGCCTGGCCATCTTCGGCTGCGATGTGAGCTTGACGGCCATCATCGGCATCGTGAGCCTCATGGGCATCAATGTGCGCAACACTATCGTCATGTTCGACTATGCCGAGGAGCTCCGGTCCGAGGGTCTCTCTTGGCGCGAGGCTGCCTACAAGGCCGGCCAGCGGCGCATGCGGCCCATCTTCCTCACCTCGGCCACCACTGCCGTTGGCGTGATACCCATGATTATCCACAAGTCCACTCTCTGGATGCCCATGGGCGTGGTCATCTGCTTCGGCACCATCTGCGCCATTGCGCTGATTGTCACGGTGCTGCCGGTGGCCTACTGGAAATTATTCGACAAGAAACAGGTGCAATGAATTTTGATTTCACTCATGGTTCATCATTAATAACAATTAGATTCATGCGAAAGATAATATTATTGCCGGCAATGCTGCTCCTGGCGTGGGGTATGGCTTCGGCACAGACTAATATCTTCACCCTCGACAGTTGTAAGGCTATGGCGTTGCGCAACCATGCCAAGGTGCGCACGGCGGCGCTGGAGGTGGATGCCGCCAAGGCCACTCGCCAGGCGGCCCTCACCCATTATTTCCCCACCTTGAGCGTGGCCGCCGGGGCTTTCAGCAGCCGCGACTATCTGCTGGAGGTCAATAATCGCGATGTGCAGGAGAGCGACAATGCTCGCTTCCAGGTGGATGCGGCGGTGGACGGCAACGGCTTGAGTGTGTCCGATCTGCAGCAGCGGCTGGACGAAAGGGGTATCGATATCAATCTCGAGCAGGAGATCAACAATCTGTTGAGCCATGTGAGTGTCGATGCCCAGCTCCAGATGTTCAACCACGGTATGTTCGCCAACGCCGTGGCCACTCAGCCCATTTTTGCCGGTGGCCGGATTGTGAATGGCAATAAGCTGGCCAGCCTGGGCGTGGAGGTGGCCGAATTGCAGCTCCTCATGACTCGCGATGAGGTGGAAATGAATGTGGAGGAGAGCTACTGGACTGTGGTTGCCCTGCAGGAGAAGCGGAAGACGGTGGAGATGTTGCAGCAGTTGTTGGACACGCTGGAACGCGACGCCGAAGCCGCTCATCAGGCCGGGGTCATCGGCAAGAACGATTTGCTGAAGGTGCGGCTGAAGAAAGGCGAGCTCAATGCTGCCCGCCTACAGTTGGGCAACGGCATCGTCCTGGCCACGAGGGCCTTGTGTCAGTTGGTGGGCATGGAGTATGGCTCAGGTATGGTGCTGGACAACAGGCTGGAACAGCTGGTGCAGAATTCTTCCCCCAGGCTGACTGTGGCCGACTGTGCGAGTGCCGTGGATGCGCGCAAGGAGAGTCGGCTGCTGGAGATGGCGGTGCAGGCCGAGCAACTCAAGCACCACATGGTTGTGGGCGAAGCCCTGCCTCAGGTGGCTGTGGGCGCCACCTATGGGGTCAACAATCTCCTGGGCCGTCCGTCCGACAATGCTATTCTTTTTGCCACCGTCAATGTGCCGTTGTCGGCATGGTGGGAGACTAGCTGCAATGCTCGGAAGCAGAATCTGTTGCGCCGCGAAGCCGAGATCAACCGCGACGATTTGCGCCAGAAGATGGAGCTCCAGACCCAGCAGGCTATCTTCGCCCAGACCGAGGCATTGGAGTTGGCCAAGATACGTCGCCAGGCAGTGACCGATGCTGAAGAGAATTTGGCCGAGAGCCGCAATTATTACGATGCCGGAATGATAGGGGTGAGCGAATACCTAGAGGCCCAGACCCTCCTGCGCCAGGCTCAGAACGAATACGTAGACCAGCTGGTGTCGGCCCGCATGGCCATGGTGCGTTGTCGTCAGCTGACCGGCGTGGCCGATTGAGCTCGCCGTCCAGTCCTCCCGCTGCGGTCAGTCGCCTTTGGGTGTCTGTACTCTCTTGGTTTTGTGATTATTGCTAATTGTCGACTATCCTTTCTGCCAGGGCATTCAAGTGGAGGCACTGTCCCCTCGTGATTACCTTCCGCTCCATGTGAAACCCCCAAGGGCTTATCTGCAGCAGCCTCCCTTCGGCACAGGCGTCAAAGGCCTCGCCAGAAGGCTTGTAAAGTTTCGGGAACCCATTCTCCCTTAACAAGATGATGTTATATCCGCGGTTCATCGCCTCGCGCATCACCTCCTTCTCCTTGGGCGAGATAGCGGCACTCACCAGCACGTCGCCACGCTCCCCGCAGGCCAGCCACTCCTCCCTCAGTCTGGCGTTCTCCTCAGCCGTATACCTCCGGTGAACAATCACAGCCATCTTGTCAGGAATATCCAGTAAGAATCTGTTACCCACCACCTGGCATTGCTCGCCAGCCACCATCAGGCCTGTCAGCACTGTGAAAAGATCAGGATGCAGCCGTTTCATCATCAGCCGGCGAGGATTGTCATCGAGGTAGTGCTTCCAATTATCCAGCTGCCCTTCATGTAGGAGAATCTTGTCGCAGTAGCCATCCTCGAATAAGGGGATTAACTTGCCGCCATTGTTCCCAGGGCGTCCGCTCTGGTTATCTTTTTGTGCGGACGCACAAAGTACAGTAGCTCCCAATCGCATTGCGGCTTTTGAACAACCGCCTTTAAATCCTGCCACCACCATTCCCAGATGCTTCCCCTCGCCCAAATCCTCCTTCACCCGTAGAATCATGTGCAGGTGGTCTGGCATAATGCAAAGCTTCCACACTTCCACCTGAGGGTAGAACTGGTTGATTTTCTTTTGCTCTTCCTCCACGATTGCCTTCCCCATAGCCGACAGCTCTACATAAGCCCGCTCCGCCGGCCCGGTTCCTGTCGTGTCATAGGTGGTTCTCAGCGTCCCCAGCAGTGCCGCACGGTCCCTCACCACAAGGGTCAGCATGTACGTACCCTTACGGCTGTAGTTGTGCCAAGGCGTGCGTCGCTTCATCGAGTGCTGAGTCTCATGCACTTCCAATCCTGCTGCTATTGCTTCTTCTCGTGTCATATCGTATAAGTGGCTTCTAATGATTGTTCATTGATAGGCCATTTAATAATAATCCGTTCGGCTCTATAGACTCGTCTAGTGTTTGTTAAGTTTCACCTTCCCCTCTAGGCTGTTGGGGAAACGAAAGGAGAGGGCAATAAATACCTAATACTCATATTAATGCAATAGCACAAAGGAATATCAAAATATTGCCGAGTATTTCAGATAATACACATTATTCGACTTTTATTTCTTAACCTATAACCTAATTATTTAACAGATTATTTCTCATTGTTGTAAATGCTTTCTCAATGATAGGACGGCGCAAGTCAAAGAGTTGCTGATAGTTCGAGATGTCTGAAAAAAACTCAAAGGTCTCTCTATCATTGGGAATAAATTCATATTTCGCGATCTGATCTTTCATCCAGTTCTCCGTAACTTGGTTTAATGTGAAATTGCTTTTTTTCACATTGTCGTCTTTACTAAGGATACCAAGGTTCAAAAGGTTATGCTTAACTGGCTCCTTATCTTCAATCATGCTTGCATCAAATTTAGCCTGTGGGATGATGTGGTCAATATCAATTTTGTCCCCTGATGGAGACTCCATAGACATCAAACAGTACATATGATAAAGAAGGACCTTAAAATCATTATGGCTCTTTATCTTTTTTCCATTTATCATGTTCTTGGTGAATATTTCATCAAGAACTGAAAGCCATTTGCTGTCCTCTAATGGTTTTGGCGAGTCTTCAAGGTTTACTATATTATTATGAATTCTTGCATCAGAAGAGCTTCTCCACACACCAGTAAAATATTCATAGATCAATTTGTCCCATAAAATAAAGCATCTCTTCTGGAACTGCTTTGCAGGTATTCCCGAAATGGGTTGTCCATTTTTCATGAAATCGCGATAAGCTAGGATAATGAAGTCCATTGCAACATAATCCGATGTGAGTGTCATCAGGTTACTTTTCCATGTAAGGAAATACTTGAAATACTGGAACTTTTTCAACGTTTCTAGCATTCTCTTTATATTATTAATAGTATCTTCATAACTCGACAATGGATCATCACCAAATTTGTCGACAAAGTCATTATTAACACCATCAACATACAAACCAGCAAGGCAGCGGAATCCTAGGGTCAACGCCTTGTCATAGGCGGTAGGTGTATTGGGGTCAAAGGTAAAATGAGGGAATACTAAATCGTCATTCAGTTTTTTCAAGAACACAGCAGGTAGATCCCACTTTACATAAGGACTATCAGACTTCTCGATATCAGTTTTAAGTTGTTCTCGATATAGTCTTTTGATCAGGTTTTGGGTTTCTTCATTCGTAACCTCTATTTTTTTATTCCATTTGGCTTTTGCAGAAAGGATTTCCACATACTTTAGTGGGTCACCTTGAGTGTTAAGTAAAGTGAATATCTTTTTTGATTCGGTTAAATTAAGATTCTTTCCCTCCACATATCCAATTTTACTATTACGCAGAAGGTCTTCAATATCATCAAGAATAGTAATACGTTCTTTGATAAAATCCCAATTGACATGAATTAGACTTTTCAGCTTTGCCTCATTAGTAACTTCAAAAGATTTTGTCATGTAGTCAAACAAGGATTCCTCCTCATCCCAGTCTAGGTTTTGACGTTTACAATAAGTTTTATAAGCAGGGAGAAACACCTCTTTTAAATCACGAGAAGACAGCTCACCTGTTATCTCATTAAAGTATGGCAAACGTTTTACCACTGCTGAAAAATCAAATGGTTTAGTAAAGCCTGATTTCTTTTTTGTTTTATTATGGGTAAGCGTAATCAGCTTTAATAACAAATCAAGACCATACGGATGATTTTCATATTCTACCTCAGGTTCTTGAACAGCACTAACATCTGACTCATCATCAAGGTCATACTGTGACAAATCAAGATGTTCTTCAACCGAATCGGGATCTTCTTCCGTTTTATTTTTTTTCTCTTCAGCATCTTCGTCAACCTCCAAGAACTTGTTAACCTCATCCCAGAATCGATTAGTTAGATCTGCAAGTTGGTCTGTGGGTTTAAATCCAATAAATTTCTTTGCCCAAACATAAACGTTCTCCGGGTCTTCTCTCAGAAGACGTAAGGCATTTCTTCGCTGCCTTCCGTCAAGAAGCCATCGAGTTGTGCGACCGCCTTTTTCTTCAGTGTTGAAGATGCACACTCCGATGGGGAATTGCTTAAAGATGCTGATACAGAGTGCGAAATTTTTCTTATCGTCCCAGGTTTGCTTGCGCTGGAATCTTGGAAGTTTGATGTTGTCATCCAAAAAATCCTGAATAGAACGTGAACTAATATCGTATGCCATAACAATGAAGTTTGGTTAATCCTTAATATTTATTTGATGATATTATGAAAAGTTCCTGTTGGAGCTTCTGCAATAATTATTTTTAAAAAATTACTAACGTAATTGATTCTTCTATTTATGGATGAAGAACCCAGGTCTTGCATCCAATTCTTTAACACCACATCCTCATTTAAAGCGTGGAATACAAGTCTAGAATAATACGGATCTCTTAAAAGTGCTCTAGCCATTATGCCTTGCTGAAGTACCTGACTCAAATCCAAAAAAACAACACCTATACAGGTTACGAACCACAAATGTCCTATATTGTCAGCTAACCCCAACTGTTTAGCAGCACTTGACTGATCCCGTCCATATCGCCTTAGTGAGCCTTCTTCTGAAGAGTGAGAGGCCCCAGACTGTAGCAGGTCGCCTAACTCTTTTGTATCTAGTCCCCTTGAATAGTTAATATCTTTGTAAACCCTACAGAATCGCGTAGTACAGTTTTCGAAACGACTGCATTGCGTGATATTGCTAGAATCAAAACTTAGAGAGGATGGATGCTCTTTCAAATAGTCCAAAAAATCAATATACGGAACACTACAAACGTCTTTCACATAGCTAATAACAGACTCTCTTGGGAATGATGATTCTTCCAAAGGTTCATTTGTCATGAGTAGTTTATTAACCTTATACTCATAAGTTTTGTTGAAGAATATTGAAACCAAATTTGCCATAAGCTATATTATTTTAATCCATCATCAGTCGTATCCCACAGCGATTGGTCAATTAAATCGTCCATCTTGTAGTTGAACATTTCTAGTAGTTCAGTACTATGCTCTGGAAAGAGGTCTAGTACATCAAGGATAGTTTGCACTGGACGGCAAACCTTCAAGCCTGGCTGGTCGTAATATCCATTTCTTTGGTCTTCTTCAAATTCCTCAAAAGTCTTCTGCTTGGGTCTGCTTGTAATACCTTTTGATTCCTCCCAATAAGATTGGTTTCGATAGCAGAAATCCCAAAAAGATTGCTTCTTATAAAACTGTTGTTGATTGCACCAGCGGGCAACTTGAACATAAAAGTTCTCGACAGGAGCTTGGTGGTAATCTTCGTGGCGCATCACATAGCCGACACATTTATATTGCATCAAGACTCGGATTCTTTGAAACAATTCCCAAATATCTTGATAGAATGCGTCCAAGTTGTTCTTGGACTGCCTATAGCCACAGAAGAGATAGAACTTAGTACCTTTATTTGGATTGTATTTCTTCCAAATCTTCAATGCCTTCTCTATGATGGGACGGTCAGACCAATTGTCAAAAGCGAAGATGAAATCGCCATGATATTTAGACCGAGACAGCATTTCGGCCATTTCTTCACCGTGAGGGCTTTGCGCAAGCATTCGTTCATCAAGTCCTTGACGGAATTGGAATGGCTTTCCCTTGGCCATAAGTTCTTCCAATGCAGACTTCCACACCTTATAGGGTGCAGCAAAGAAATTGTCATCCCATAGATAGATATAGGGTCTGCTTTCATCGTAGAAGTCCGTTAGCTTGGAATACGGATGCACTCTACTTTCATTGACATTGACACAGAACGAACAATGGCGGAAGCACCCCCTAGTCAAGAATCCGATTGAATAGTATTGATAGTCTTTGTAACGGTCAATCTTGATACCTCGCTCAACCTGCTTTTCAATATACTTATCATACAAGTTGTAGTCAGGCATCTGAGATTTCATGTCCAGGCCGGGCAATTCTTTGTCGTTCTCTAATCTGCACAAATCCTCAGCCCTAGCATCGTCAAAATCAGCTTTACTGTTATCTTGCATGTAAAAGCCAGTTCCGCCACAACGGAACTTTCGACTCTTATAAGGGTAACTCTCGTAAAAGGCAGGTAAGTTTGTAAATGAGAATACTCTTGAAAGATAGATTCTCTTGTATTTTGAAACATCGACATCTTCGTCGATTATCAGTTCGTAATCAACATCCCCTCTGTCACGGAAGTAACCAGCCAATTTAAGCAAAGCAAGATTCGGATGCCTTGTTCCATTATCCAACAAGTCGGAATCCACTAGTCCGATGAGTGGTTTCTTTGGGATGATATTTTGTTTTTTAGCTTTGGCCATAGCTATTAAACAGTTTTCGACACCTTTCTCAGTTGGGAAAACAAAAGCCCCCTTTTCTTTGAGAAAAGAGAGCGCGTCAGGGACTATCGGTATCATGGCCTAGCACAGCCCACTATAGTCAACAATCTTACTGCTCACGCTCTCATAGTGCGCGAACATTCGCTTGTCGGCCGACTATAGTTAGTTGAAGTGCTAGTTCTGATACCTAGTCTAAACCGAATGTTCTATGTTTCGTTTATTCCTTTATTCTTTGTATTCTTGTTATTTATTATTAAATAGTCTTTATTCGTCAATTGAACACAGGCCTACTTCCTGATTTCTGAAACCAATTGTGAACAAACTTCAAAAGGCGGGTACGGCATTCATCCACAGACATCGTCTTGGCAAGTTCCGCATCCGAAATCATACGGGGCTTGTCATGGTAATGATATTCTGGGCGACCTTCCACCATTTCAACCACTAGGTCATCTCTCCAATGGTCAGCACAATAAGCTAACGATGGCTCTTCTGCCACGGTCTGATTGTGTTGTTCATCAATGTTATTCTCGTACATAAATCAATCAATTTCGAATTGCAAAGATACGAATAATTATTTATATAATAGAAAAAATATAAAAAGTTAATGTTTTGCTAATTGATCTAAATAGATCTAAAGGGCTTGCTTGGGTGCGAAAGATCTCGTATTTTTGCAGAGGTTTTGATTAATAAAACACAATTGCTATCGATTAATTATCAACTAGTAAGTATCAGAAATGGACTGGATGAAACATGAGGATTTTTTGGAGATGCTGCGCCGATTCCCCGGCACCGAAGTTACCGCCCGCTGGCTTGACGACGACCGCAAGCCTCGCCACTGCTGGACGTATTTGCCCGACAAAAAACATTATCGCCACCGCTGGGACGGCCACATCGAGCGTACAACAGAGCCTATCACCCTTAACCGCTATCTCGGAACACATTGGAATCCAGAACCATTCTACCACATCACCGACCCCAAGGAGCAACAGCTGGCCATTAGGTTGGTGGAGGAACTGGCAATGACTGGCCACCTTGAAGAGGCTATCTGCAACTGCCAGGCGTCTTTCGTACGCGAGTGCGACCACTGCCACCGCCTGATGAACGAGGGCTGGGTATTTCTTGGGTGCGAGCATTACTGCTCTGACGCATGTCTGCTGGCTAAGCATCCCAATCTCAACTCCAAAGACCTGCGGGAGATAGACTTGGACGACATTCGCATTGAAACGTATAGGGCGGACTGGGAATAGCTGGCAGCGTAGATAGTACCAGCCTCCCCCAGTGCATCTCTGCTGGCTGGGGCGGTATGCGATGGTTTGGGGGGCTGAACAGCCACACCAATCCACCGTCTAAAGGCTGTGTTAGCCCTATCTTATTCTGATGTTGTAACCGACTGTGGCGGTCATTACTATAGCATTATGGTCTCCACCAGAAAGGTGCATGGCGCCGACTCCGAGGTCGAAATTCTTATAGCTCAGACCTGCCACTAAAGTATTGCGCAACAATACTATGTCGTTAATGTATAATGTGGCGAAATGATAGTCGATAAATGGAGCAAACTTGGTGGAGGTAAGATAGCATCTGCCACCAAGGGTCCAAGACATGCCACCATCGCTAGCAAGTCCGAAACCGACACCACCGGTCAGCTGGAGGTAGGGGTTGAATTGATAGCCCGCTTCTACGAATAGTCCGCTATAGAGCTCGGGGCGAATCACAAAGCAATCGCCACGAGTATAGGCAGGTTTTAAACTAACAGTTTCTTGGGCACGAAGGTCGGCCAGACTCACTAAAAAAACTAGCAGGATGCTAATAGCGAATATTTTTTTTCTCATAATCAAATATATTTATTATTCAACGATTGAACCAATTACAATCATACCAATCTTTCTTTCTCGCTCTGCAAAGATACGAATAATTATTTATATAATGGAAAAAAGCTAATCTATTGGCGGAATTGCCTTTTTTGCCCTTGTGGCGATTATCTCCACCTACTTTAACCCTCAACTCAAGCGACAAGTAAATGAAACATAATGGTTCGCCTTCCTGCGCACCTCTGCTGGCTGGGATTGGACGGTTTGCGTTGGCTTGCGGCAGTATGGGGACGGATGCGGGGCATTGCGGTGGGGGGGAGGGCGAGGCTGGGGTGGCAGCCTGGATTTAAGTTAAAGGTTCTTAAAACTCGGGGCTCGGTGATGGCGCTGAGGCTGGGGTGAGGCACCTCCCAGCCACCGCCCCTGCGCCCACCTGGGCGACGGGTCTTCAACGGGTCTTCAACGGGCCTTCATCGGGGTCTCAGTGGCGGCTGAAAAGGGTGTTTCAAAGGCTTTTTTGCCGGTCTCGGGATGGCTGCGGTGGGGGTGTGCAGGCGTCTCGCCATTTTAACAATTCACAGCCCCGGACGATTGGCAGCCGGCAGTGCACGGCCGTGCCACGCAAAGTGATTTTCGGCCTTGGGGAAAAATATGTGAGGAAATGGGAATTTCCCTTGGAAATATGTTGTAATTTTGCAGCATCAATCGGCACACACTTTTAAACATCAATAATATGAAAAAATTAGTTTACACTTTGGCAATCTGCATGGCTATGGTTGTGCTGACCCTGGCTTGCGGAAAAGAAGAGAACATCACCCCCAACACTCCTGTCGACACCACCGACTCGGTGGGTCCCGACACGCCGGCGGGCTACGGCTACCTTGTCATTAATGGGGACACGGTAGAGGTGAAAACTTTTATGAAGGAATCCGAATTTGGTGGTGTGGAAATCTGTTATGTCACCTTTGTGGATAAGCCGATTGGGGTTATGACCATCATTGCATCTAATTTCAAACCTGACGGCAGCGAGATGATTGTGGATTACTACGTCGAAAGAGTAACCCCATCCGATGTGTCCGCCCGGGGTAGGATGACCGCCCAGATCCAGGGCCGTGAGGCACACATCACCCTGACCGGAGGCATGAATAGTGAGTTGGTGCTGGTCTACGACGGCGAGATTGAGAATACCGCCGTTGAACAGAAGCACGGCCTAGTGGTGCTTGCCTCAGACTCTGTTGACATTGACTATTTGGCCGTGAACTCTAATGGAAGCGAATATTTGTACAACTTCATGAATAACGCCAACTCTGCGTATGTGCAGTTGCGCACTTGTTTCCCGCTGGTGGAAGGCGAGTATGTGATCGATGCCAATGTCGGTGATTTCTATGAGCTGGGCAAGGTAAGAGCCTTTGTTTTCAACCACAATTTTGATTACTTGCTGGATGATGCCGGCAAATGTTCCGGCTCGGCGTCGGTGCATTTTGCGGATGGAAATATCCAAGTCAGTGCCATCATCGAGAATGAGACCAGAGGCACCTACCGCCTTTCCTACGACGGCCCCATCCTGCACCAATTCCCATTGGATTAGGGGATTAGGGATTAGTGAATTGTGAATAGTGAATAGTGAATCGTGAATAGCGCGCAGCCCCAAAAATTCTTAAATCTTAAATCTTAACTCTTAAATATTTAACTCTTAACTCTTAAATCCCCCAATAGCACACCCCCCCAAAAACTCTTAAGGTAATCTCTAAAATTTGTTTTTCTAACCAAGCAAGCTTGGCTAGAAGGACTGAAAGAAATTATCAGAAATGTTCCAGAAATTATTAATAACTAGCAATTTCTGATTAATTTCTGATAATTTCTTTCAGTTGATAAGTTTCGCTTGCGAAACTTAGATTATCTAATTTTTAGAGGTCACCTTAACTCTTAAATATTAAATCCCAGAATAGCGCGCAGCTCCAAAAACTCTTAACTCTTAATTATTAAATATTAATTATTAATTATTCCTCCTCCTCTCTTGACCGCCAGGCAGAGCAGCACGGTGAGGAAGGGCACTAGGAGGTAGTGCGCCAGATAGGCGGGGTAGGCATGGGGCACCAGGGGCAGGGTGAGGGCTATGACCTGCTTGCGGAGGAAGATATGCGAACAGTAGACCCAGAAGGCCGACTTGGCCAGCCACGGCCTCTCGCGCAGCCAGCCACGGTTCTGCCAGGTGGCTGCCAGGACTATGACGGCGGGGGTGGCCGCCAGCGTGACGGCGGAATGGAGGATGTGCAGCAAGTAAGGGTCGGCCTGGGGGCGGAACATGGCCACCCACATGGCGGCGGCCAGCAGCGGCGGCCACAGCACCCAGAACCACCACCGGCGCTGATAGAGGCTCTCGACCATATCGCGCTGATTGATGGAGAAATAGCCGCCCAAGGCAAACCAGAAAGTGGCCACGATAGAAAATCCGGGCACGGGTATCCACACCCGCAGCACCAGGCATACGCCCAGCAGGGCCAGAAGCCAGCGCCCCCCTTTCCGCAACAGCCAGTGCAGCAGCGGGGCAAAGAGGACTACAACCATCATGTCGCGCAGGAACCACAGCGGCACCAGCACCGGGGCAGTGTTCGTCATGGTCATACCCAGACAGTTGACCACCGTGTTGTGGTACGAGCCGGTCCACAGCATGTGCCAGCCCCCCAGGGCTTTGGCCAGCCGCCAGAGTGCGGGCCATTGGGCAGTGCCGTGGACAATCTTCATGAGGGTGGGCCAGCAGAGGTGGATGCAGTGGAAGATGTTCCAACCGATGTAGGGGAGGAGTATGGTGTGCGTACGCCGACGCAGTTTCTGCCCGTAAGTAGCCCAGTTCCAATCCTCTAGATGGCGGAAAAACAGATAGCCGGAGATGAGGAAGAACGCCGGGACGGCAAACACCGGGAATTCGTGGGAGAGGAAAATGCGGAGGGTGTCGTAGGCGGTTGTCCACGACCACTGCCTGGCGGCGAGGAGGTCGTAGTTCACCTTGCGGACGCCGAAAGAATGGATGAACACCACGCATAAAGCCAAAGGCATCCGCAACCAGTCCAGGCTGCGGATGTCTCGGGTTCCGGCGGCGATGCGGTTAGCCGCCATTATTTCACTTTCACTTTGGCTGCTGCGGCCTTGCACTTATCGCGCAGGGCGTTGAGGTCGGAGCCGTTGGGGGCATAGCTGACCACCACACCCATGCGGCGGCCAACGTGGGCCTCGGGTTTGCCGAAGATGCGCAGGTAGGTGTCGGTCTCCTTGCACACCTCTTCCATGCCCTCGTACTGGGGGTTGTGGGTCTCCACCTCGCTGAGGATCACAGCGCTGGCGCCAATGCGCTCCTGGCTGATCTGGGGGATGGGGAGGCCGAGGACGGCGCGGCAGTGGAGCTCGAACTCGCTGAGATTCTGCGTGCCGGCGAGGGTCACCATGCCGGTGTCGTGCGGACGGGGGCTGAGCTCAGAGAAGTATACGCCCTCGGTGTCGCTCAGGAAGAATTCCACGCCCCAGATGCCTGCGCCGGTGAGGGCACGGGTCACCTTGTCGGCCATCTCCTGGGCAGTCTTGAGCTGCTCGGGGCTGATGGGTGCGGGCTGGAAGCTCTCGCGGTAGTCGCCGCCTTTCTGCACATGGCCGATGGGCTGGCAGAAGAGGGTAGGGCCGTTCTGCTGGGTGACGGTGAGGAGGGTGATCTCGCTGTCGAACTTAATGAACTGCTCCACAATCACCTCGTGGATGTCGCCGCGGGCGCCTTCGGCAGCCACCTGCCAGGCTTTCTCCAGCTCGGCGGGGCTGTCCACCTTGCTCTGGCCGTGGCCGGAGGAGGACATGAGGGGTTTGACGATGAAGGGGTAGCCGATCACCTCGGCAGCGGCCTTGAACTCGTCGAAAGTCTTGGCGTAGCGGTAGTCGGCGGTCTTCAGACCCAGCTCGGTGTGGGCCAGCTCGCGGATGGCCTTGCGGTTCATCGTGAAGTTGACGGCACGGGCGCTAGGCACCACATGGATGCCCATCTCTTCGCACTCGTAGAGCTTCTCGGTGCGGATGGCTTCAATTTCGGGAACTATGATATCGGGGCGGTGTTTTTTCACTGCAGCCATGAGGGCGTCGCCGTCCAACATACTGAAAATTTCGCGTTCGTCGGCCACCTGCATGGCGGGAGCGTTGTCGTATTTGTCGCAGGCCACGACATACATACCTTTACGTTTACAAGCGATTACGAACTCTTTGCCGAGTTCTCCGGATCCGAGGAGGAGTATTTTTTTCATAAGATATACTATATTTTTGGAGTGCAAAGATACAAAAAAAAAATGAATCAAAGAAAAAAGTGTGTCTGCCGGCATCATCCGCACCCACTGCGCCGCCCTAAAACATATCCCAGTGACACCAGATAATGGGGCCGTTGTAGGAAATGGTGTATTCATCGGTGCCGTCGCTAACGGTGGCGGAAATTATTACAGTCTCGCCGTCAATGCGTATCTTCGCCGTGCCGGTGAGTGTCGGAAAGCCGTCGATTATCTCGCCGTTGAACTGCTCTGCTACCATTACCAACTCGTTGCTTCCCTCGCCGTCAGCGGTCACAGTGTATTCGCCGGCCTTCAGCATACCATGGTTGTAGTAAATCATAACCAATGTGGGCAGGTCTCTGTTGTCAAGGGCTAGGGTGAGATTGTTATCCGATTTATCGACAATCAGACTGTTCACCTTGCAGGTATCGCCGTTGCGTACCACCAGGCCGTTGTCTTTCGGAAGGGAAGCGTCATACACGCGGCCATCGTAAACAATCTTAATGTCGTTATAGTCGGTGGCGCCTTTAATGTGATAATTCTCGCCGTCGCGCGCAATCTCAATGTCGCCTATGTAGTTATTGAAGATAGTTGGATGGTCTAGGTCGGTGTAAGTGAAAATAGTAGCCTCGCCGTCGTTCATCGTCACGGTCAGAAACTTACGCGGTTCCATTGCATAAAAATCGTAAGTTTCCGAAGAACCGAATCGGTTCACATGAACGTACCGCACCTCCAGCTCTTCGTCCTGGAGTATTATCTTGCCAGTGCCGATGGGGGGCTGCGGCAGGTAGAGAGGACAGGTCGGAGTAATGTTGTCTTCCTTTTGGCACGAAATGCTCATAAGACTCACTAAGAGGCTAACAGTCAGGGTGTAGATAATTTTTTTCATAATTATATTGTTAGCAGGCTCTAAGTTACAACCTATTTCGATGTTTGGCGGAGAGCCTTGTTTTGCCGCCTTGCATCTATTTTATTCCATATCAGTTTCCACCTCATTTTTCCAATCGCAAAAATGTCGCAGAAATTTTTGATATTTTACTAGAGTTAAAATGCCCTTTTTTTGAACCCCTCTGGCCAAAATTTAACTACATTTAACGCACTTTTAACAACAATTAGGAAAGGTCGTCCGCATATCGGTGACAAATGTGCGACTTGTGCTGCAAAGTTGATGAGTTTATAGGTAATCTCTAAAATTTGTTTTTCTAACCAAGCAAGCTTGGCTAGAAGGACTGAAAGACGAGAAAGGTTCTGTGAACCTTTTGAGAAAAGTCAACATTATCCAGAAATTATTAATAACTAGCAATTTCTGGAACATTTCTGATAATTTCTTTCAGTTCATAAGTTTCGCTTGCGAAACTTAGATTATCTAATTTTGGGAGGTCACCTATATTTATGTGTACTGCGGTCTCGCATCTGTGGCTTCTTTGATTGTCAAGTTGTATCTGATTTTCTGCAGCCGAGAGGATGCCATTTTCTTCCTTATTAGAAAACGGCAGATGTCATCAACTTGTGCGCTCAAGTTAATGAGTTTATCACGAATAAAGCGAATGGGCGAAGTTTATTGTTGAGCCAAGGCGCTCCCTCTCCACCGCTTCAAAACCGCCTTGTTGGCCGCTCCCTCACAATGCGCAACTCTCCCCGGCAGCCCTTGCCGGTTAAAAATTGGTATAATGCAAAGTGTTGATAATTATTCTGTTGCATGGCAACGCCGAGTTGTGGCGAAAGAAAAAAAGCCTAAAGTCCTTTTTTTTTCGTATTTTTGCAGTCCGAAATATATATAATTTATGAAGAAAGTATTGTTCCTTATAGCTGCGGCACTCATGGTACTGTGTGTTTCTTGTGTCAAAGAGAAGAACTGCCGTTGTGCCGTCATGGGTAAGCAGACCGTCCGCATCGTCACCATCAAGCGCGGCGACTGCAAGAAGATTAACTACATCACCTGGTTCGACGAGCTCGACTCCACTTTCGTCGACCATGTCGTCTGCACCGACTTTCCCTTCGATGCCGACACCGCCATCGTAAACCTCTAACCCCCAACCGACTGTATGATGAAGAAACATATCCTCGTCCTCGCTATCGCAGCCCTGGCCCTCACCGCCGGCTGCTCCAAGAACGTCAAGTGCAAATGCACCGCCCTCACCCCCAACGACCTCGACAAATACGAGGTCACCTACGTCACCGCCGACCGTGGCATCTCCTGCAAGAAAATCCACAAACTCGGCATCGAACGCTTGCTGGAGGGCCAGTACGTCCGCGACCTTGTTGATGTCAAATGTGAGGAGGCCCGCGATTGACCCCCTTCCGCTCTAAACCCCTGCGCCTTGCGGCACTCGTCGTGCGAATGCTGCTAGGCGCATTCTTTGTCTTTTCGGCCGTCGCCAAACTCATTGGCATCGACGAGTTCGAGATCTACATCTTCTCCTTCAACGTCCTCTCCCTCAGCGCTTCCTTCCTCCTGGCCCGCCTCGTCATCATTGCCGAAATCATTGTCGGCCTGGCCCTCCTGTCCAACCTC
>JAZLLD010000096.1:0-12868 GCA_045597945.1 Bacteroidales bacterium | reverse complement strand
ATTATATATAGGATAAATATAGTATAACTAAGGTATAAATATAGGATAAGGAACGGAGGTGGGGCGGGAGAGGGGCTGGTTTCAGCCCTCTTTGCCACTGCGCACCACATAGTTGAACCGGTCGATTTTGGTGATGCCCATTTGGCGGATCAGCTGCTCGCTGCGGTCGCAGTCGGCTGCGGTGTTGTGGTTGGGAATCAGCGGAATACGCACGGTGATGTGGCTCTCGCTTTTGTGCCGGATGAGGCGGCCCAGGTTGTCCATCACCTGGGCATTGTCGCGGCCGGTGTAGGTGCGGTAGATGGTGGGGTTGGTGTCTTTGATATCGACGATGAAATCGTCGATGACGGTGGCGGCCTCCTCCACATTTTGCGGCGGCACGTTGAGCGAGGTTTCGATGGTCAGCTTCCAGTCGCGTCCGCAGAGCTGGCGGAACTCTTTGATGAAATCGACCCTCAGCAGCGGCTCGCCCCCGCCAAAACACACACCGCCGCCTGTGGCTATGAAATAGAGGTTGTCGATGGCCAGTCGTTGGTATAGCTCTTCGGGTGTGAGCAGCTGGCAACGCTCCTCATTTTCAAGGCTCTGCGGGTTGAGGCAATAGCGGCAGCGCAAGGGGCAACCATGGAAAGCTGCCAGGGTGGTGACTCCGCTGCCGTCGATGCCTATGCGGTGGCGCGATATGCCGATGAATGGGGCCTTGGTCATGATGAGAGCCTGTTTAATAATCTTGATTAATACTTCACTTTTACTTTTATTCCGTCGCGCTCAAATTCTTGTCGTGCCGCATCTGGGTCACCACCTCCTAGGAATCCTTCATATATTATCTCTTTTATCTCTACAACGCCTCCCAGCGTACCTTTATTTTGCTTGAGGTCGATTTCCACGTTCAGAGTCTTTTGGGTCACTTTTGGGGGCAGGTCGTAAATAAAAGTATTATAGCCTACGTACCTCACTTCCAGGTGGTGAGCCTGTCGGGGGTCGATGTCTTTTAGGGTGAAATTGCCATCAAGGTCGCTCTGTGTGCCGCGGATCTGTTCCCCCTTTTTGTCGTAGCAGATGATGTTGGCAAAGGGGAGGGGCTCGTTAATTTCAGAATCGCGTATGGAGTCCTCGATCTGGTATTTGTTTGCCGATTGTTGCGGCATGAGACCCATTACCAGTATTGTGTCGTTTGCTGCGGCAGTTGGGGTGGCACAATGGCTGTCGATGACCTTACGGCTTTGGCAGGTGTCAACTGACTGTGCCGCGGCCGGAGTGGCCAGTGCCAAGGCTATGCCTGCCACGGTGGCCGCCTTGCCTATGCTGATGCGGCGGGCCAGCTCGGTTTCCAGAAACCTTACCTCGGCCTCGCATTGCGGGCAGGTGCCGAGGCATTCGCCCTTGTATGTGCATTCGGGTATTTCCAAATCAATCTCGTTCTCCTTCGCGATGTTGCGCCGGATAGCCTTGAGATAGTTGCATGTGTCTTTGCCGTGGGTCATATTTTTTTTTGTTAGAAACTTTAACTTTGCCGTTAACGTTAACTGGGGCGGTGTCCGGTTGCAAGCCACAACCCCGCACCCGGAACTCTACAATTTACAATCTACATTCTACAATCAATTCACGGATGAATTGGCGCATAGCGTCGTAGCCTCGTTGGCGGAGGGTTTCGTAGTGGCGGAAGTCGAGGATTCCGTATTTGACATCTTGGTGCGGGGTGATGATGTAGTCGCAACACTGACGACCTTGCTGTGAGTTGATGTTGAGTATCATGCTGCCATAGACATCGTTGATGAGGTAGTTGCGGGTGAAGAATTCTTCCGCCAAGGGTTGCTGGGTGGGCACTAAGTCGATTCCTATGCAGATGTCGTACAGCTCTTTGGGTATATGGCAGGCGGGCAGGTTATCGACAAAGCCGCCGTCGCAGTAATATCTGCCCTCTATCAGCTGCGGTTTGAATACCACGGGGATGGAGGCTGAGGCCAGCACCCAGTCGGCGAGGTTGTCACCTGAGGTGCGCACAGCGGCTTTGCCGGAGGCAATGTCGGTGGCCACGCAGAGGAAGGGTGTCTGAAGGCTGTCGAAACTGTCGTGGGGGATGGCATCGTTGAGGAGTTGACGCACATTTTTATAGTCGCCAATGCCTCGGTTGACGTGTCGGATGGAGGCGTTGACATTGCGGATGATGTTGTGCAGTTTGCGTTGGACCACAAAGGCGTAGAGTTCGGCGGCCGTATAGCCCTGGGCATAGAGCACGCCCACGAGGGCACCCATGCTGGTGCCGGCTATATAGCTGGGGCGGATGCCGGCTTCGTCCAAGGCCTGCAGCACTCCTATGTGTGCATAGCCCAACGCACCACCACCGGAAAGCACAAGGGCTATGCGGGGCTGAGGCTGGTGGCTGGCGCTATCTTGTGCGGATAGGGTGTGAAATGTTGCGAACATTAGGATTAGTAGGCAGATTTGTTTCATTGTTTCAAGTCTTCAAAGAGCAGGGCACCGCTGACGCACCAGTGCGAGAAGCTGCCGTCCTCATTAGGACCCTGAGGGATGGCAATAGTCATAGTATGAGTGCCAGGCTTGAGGTGCGAGAGGTCGAAGTAGGTGGGCTGGGTGGCAGTGCCGGGGCACCAGCCGGAGCGAGAGAGGTCGGAAGATGAAATGCCGTTCCAGAAGTTGCCGCTCACGGGGTTGAACTCGCGATAACGACCGCAGTCGCAACGCCAGGGGGTGTAGCGGTATTCTACTTTGCCATCCACGATGATGGTGTTGGTCTTGGGGTTGAATTCGTCGCCGCCACCCCAGCCGCCATGGCCGGTGGTGATGTAGCGGAGGCGGGCATTCTTGAGCCCTATAGGAATGGTGAAGGTGACGGTAAGACTGTCGGTGCCAAAGAATTTGCCGTAGTTCTGTCCGGCCATTTCCAGCACGTTGCAGGTGTTGAAGATGGGCTTGGCGTAAGTGGCATAGCTGTTATCGTCAATCTCCCATTCGGCTTGGTTGGGGTAGGATTTGATATCGACCGTGACGATGTGGCCGCCGCCGTCGTAGTTGCCAATCCAGATGCCGATCCATGCTTCACCTTGCAGCCAGGCTGAAACATCGGTGACTTCTTGCTTGTAGTAGTTCTCGTCTTCCCATTCCAGACCATCCAGTTTCACGCGGTTGTTGAAGTGGTTGACACCGAAGGAGGTGAAGAAGCGAACAAGTTCAATAGGAGGCTCGTAGCTGAATTCAACATCTAGGGTGTCGTCTTCGATACGGATGCCCTGATAGCGTTGGCCTTGGCGGTCGGTAAAGATAGGCAGCGAGTCGGGGTGTTCATTCATGCCACGGAAGAAGTTGAGGCTGTTGTCCATACAGGGAATGATGAAGAGAGAACCTGTGCGGTCGTAAGCATCGCCATTGGAGCGTTGGTGAATTTCCACGAAGGTCTGGTAATGCTGGGGAAGTTTGGGGAGTTCTATGCGCTTGAGTGCCAGGGTGCCACCGGCAAAATGGAGGATGCTGTCGAATGGGGTGTTTTGGTAAACGTCGCCGTCAATGTGGGCGTTTGGCTTGCCCCAGCAGAGCTGCACGCTGTCGAAGATGCGGGTGGTGATGACCATGCGGTCGCGCTTGATATTGCTGAGCTCTCGGCCAGTGGTGCGAGTGGCATTGGTGGGAATGGAGAGTTTGCCGAGTTTGGCTTTCTCGGCCTTGTCTAATTGCACATAGCACTGGCCGTTGCGCCAGAAACTGACAAGCAGTCCTTTGAAACGTCCGTAATAAGAGATGGGGTTGATATCCACGGGATAGTCTTGGACGTAGAACTCGAGTGTGTTGCTGTTGATGCTGCATTTGTAGCGCGTGAGGCCGCCCACTTTGGTCGTGTCGAAGGGGATGGACATGGCACGATAGACCGAGGTGGTCATGAAGGCGTCGCGGCCGTTGTTGTCAGTGATGGTGGTGACGGAATAGACTGAGTCGGTGGCAAGGTCAATGTAGTTCTCTTCTTCGGAGTAGCCAGGGATGAAGGTGCCTTGTCTTTTGGTTTGGTCGGCAATGCGGATGATGTTGTCGACGAGATAGACGTCGGTAGTGGTGCCTTCGGTGTCGAAGTTGCGTGTCTGATATTGGAAGTGGTTGGCTCCCTTGGCTACTTTGACAGGTTGGGTTTGGGCGAAAATGGAGTTGCCGATAAATAATAAAAGAATGAGGGGAAAGATTTTATTCATGGTAAGGTGTTTATTATTCGGGTATTTGGATTTCTTTGAAACGAGATTGGCGTTTCTGCCAGCATTCGCGGGCATACTGCTGCATGTCAGCCACATCGTCGCGTTCGTCGATGATTTCGAGACCGAAGATGGTCTCGATGATGTCTTCCAGGGTGAGAATGCCTTGGAAGCTGCCGTATTCGTCTATAATACAAGAGATATGCTCTTTCTGCTTCATCATCTCGTCCCAGACATCGGAGAGCGACATCTTCTCGTTGAACAGTGGTATTTCGCGCTTGATTTCGCCTAGCGTCATATCAAACTTGTCATCGGCCAAGAGTTCCAACACCTCGCTGCGTAGCACATAACCGGTGATGTATTCGTCGGAATCGGTATAGACCGGAATGCGGGAAAAATGGGAATAGCTCTTGATTTTGTAGAACTCCTTGAGTGTCATTTTCTCAGGAGCGATTTCTGCTACAGTGGTGGGCGTCATCACGTCCTCTGCCTTCACGTCGTCGAGTTTGATGACATTCTGGATAATCTTGTTCTCGTCTTCGTCAATCACCTCCTCATCCTCAGCCATATCGGCCATGGCAGCAACCTCTTCACGACTGACAGCGGCCTCTTCTTCATCGTTGTTGGCAATGGTGTTGGAGAATTTCTCCACAAGCCACACGATAGGGAAGAGAATGATGATAAGTACGTGCAACACATTGGCCGTGAATCCCATGAGGTGTTTCCAATGGTTGGTACCAATGGTCTTGGGAATGATTTCGGAGAAGATGAGTATCAGCACAGTGGTGATGGCGGATACGAGTCCGAACCACTGGCTGCCGAAAGTTTCGGTGGCTTGCGCACCTACACCTGCCGCACCTATGGTGTTGGCGATGGTGTTCAGCGAAAGGATGGCTGCTATAGGGCGTGCGCTGTTGGTTTTGTATTGCTTGAATCTGGCAGCGGGTTTGTAGCCCTCGTCTTCTCTCATGTTGACGAATGATAGGGGAGTGGACATCAAAGTAGCTTCCAGAATGGAGCATAAAAAAGATATGCCCATGGCCGAAAGCAGAAAAACAAGTAGGAGTGTCATGCTGTCTTTTTATTTGTGATGTTAGATTGCGGATTGTTGTTAAAGCCTATATATAAATATTAGTCCATATTATTTATTTCACGTTGATTTCGTCAATCATCAGCCATGCTGGCTGGCCGTGGCCTACATGCCATTCGGGGAGGGTAGCTTGTGTGCGGATGCGGATGCGGATAAATCGTACTTTGGCGGCTTCGGCGGGATGGAACAGCCCTTTGCCGGGGGCAAATATGTGGCGCATAGATACTCGGCGGCTGTCTTTCGCGATGTCCTGGATGGGACGCACGGCACTCAGGGGCTGCCAGTTGGAGTATTTGCGACCGTTGGTTGACCATTGAATTTCCACTTGGTTGGGTTGGAACACCCAGTCGTTGGCATTGTGGCAAAATCCGATAGACACTTGCTGAAGGTCGATTGGCTCGGTCAGGGCAATAGTAAGGTCAACGCTGTCGCGGCCGCTGAAACCGGTCCACCCCTCACCGTAGTTGCCTATGATGCCGAGGTGATGATCGGTGAGCACCAGGGGGTAGTCTTTGCAGTATTGGAAGCTGGGGTGGTTGGAAGGCTGAGAGTTGTCGCCATAGGCCGTTACGGCGATGCTATCGACAACCTTTTTGTACTTTATCTCACCAGTCAGTTGCACACCTCCTGGAGTTATATTCTTAGTCTCATCGAAATAGGTACCGCAGAATTGCCAGAGATTGGTGTTGTCGCCTTCGGAGGAAGGAACCAGCACGATGGCAAATTGCTGAAGGCTGTCGCCATTGATGCGGTATTGTTTGCGCACACCGGGACCGCAGGTGGCAGTGCCAAGACCCGACTGGCGAGCATCGATATTCACAATATAGTGGTCGGCCTTGGTGAGCTGATTGATGCGGCGTGCTGCAGTGATTACGCTGTCATCGTACTCGCGGAGGCTGAAGTAGAGTTGGTTGTCGTCGGCGGTGCAGAAATTGAGGCGTTGGTCGCCGATAGCAAAAGATGTCCAGTAGGCGGAACGGTTGCCGCTTTCTTGTGGCACAACGTGCATCTCTCCACTAATTTCTTGTGGCTCGGAAGTGTTCAACCCTTGCCATTGAGCCTCTTTGCGGTCGGGGTAGGTTTCGTAGAAGTTGCCCCACCATTGCACCTGGTTGCAGCTGCTATCGATGCCGAGTTGGACGCCTAACTTTGGCAGTGTGCGGTAGTTTCCTAATGTGAAGAGCTTGAAGTTCATTTGCATACGTCCTAGGGCGTCAACACTGATGACTTCAGTCAGCCTCATTGAGCGACCTTCTTGGCTAGTGAGGTCTAATTCTAACCATACCTCGGCCATAAGGTCTGGGCGGTTGGGTCTGGTAACGGTGCAGCTTATGGGAGTGGCGCTGAGGTCGTCAAGACCGTCCCAAGCGCGAGCACCCCATGGGTCAACCAAGTCGTTAAGCGTTGGCGGACGCCAGAAGTTCCATCGTATGGGGTTGTGCAACAGTTCTTTGCCATGGTGTTTATAGCTGGTGACGTAGCCGTTGCGACTGTCGATGCTGAGCGAGAAGATGTTATCGTTGCTCATCACTATGGTGTGAGTCAATTTGTTGTGGTTGCAGGCAAATTTATTGGTTGGCATACCGTCAATGTCGATGCTGTCTGTTGGCACTTCGATGTCGGTCATCTCAAATTCGTTGTGGCTGTTCTCTGAGAAAACCCATGAGGTTCCGGCCTCGTAGGGGTCGTCCACCTCGTAGCTGTCGCCGGTGAAGTTGAATCGGATAAAGAATCGCTCGTCAGGCAAGGCCTCGATATCGGGGCGGCGGAACTCTAGGCGGCAGCTGCCACCAGCCGGCAGAACAGGTTGGATGGTGTCGGCATAGATGCTGTCGCGCAACGAGGAGAAAATCTTGTAGTTGCAGATAAAATCGTTAGCATCGCGGAAATTGAATTCGTTGTGAAGGGTGTAGAACTGCTCGCCGCTCATAAGGGTGACTTGCTGCACTTTCAGATTTTGATACACTTGCTGCACTTCGTTGGCATGGGCATGAAGTCGGCGGTCGCTATTTACCACGCCGTTGGCGCAAAAAGCGTCGTCGTCCTGTACGCCAGGCAGTTGGCCGAAATCGCCTCCCACAGCATACCAGAATGGCGACATGGGATAAGGAGCGTATGGCGAAGTGGAGTCGATAACAATGAAACTCTGGTCTGCCCAGTCCCAAATGAAACCGCCTTGCAATTGGGGATATTTGTTGATGGTGTCCCAATATTCTTTCAGTCCGCCCATGCTGTTGCCCATAGCGTGGCAGTATTCCACCATGATGTAGGGGCGGCGGCGATTGTCCTGCTGCATCTCCTTCTTGTCGTAGTCGGTGGGGGCTTTCTCGGTGCGGGTGTATACATTGTCCAGCGCACGCCATTCTCGGCAGTAGTCGGAAAGGTAGTCTACGCTGGGGTACATCACGCCAACCACATCTGTGTTCCAGTCCATTACGGCACGTTCATAAGTGACGGGGCGGGTTGTCTCTTTGGATTTCAAGTAGCGGTAAGCCTTCTCCATGGCAATGCCGTTGCCGCATTCGTTGCCGAGCGACCAGGCTATGACCGAGGGATAGTTGCGGTCGCGGTGCATCATGTTGTTCACGCGATAAATCATCGGTTCGGCCCATTCCTCTTTCTTGGCCAGGCTGCCTTCGCCGTAGCCTTGGGCATGAGATTCCACATTGGCTTCATCCCAGATATAGAGGCCGTATTTGTCGCAGAGCTCATACCAGTATTCGTCGTCGGGATAATGGCATGTGCGCACTGCGTTGATGTTCAAGTGTTTCATGAGCATAATGTCGAACTCCATCTCTTCGCGGCTCACATACTGGCCGTTGTAGGGACTGTGTTCGTGGCGGTTGACGCCCTTGATGGTAATAGGCACGCCGTTCACGCACAACTGTCTGGTGGTCAGTACAGTGTCGGCTACGGCATATTCCACATTCTTTATGGCCACATTGCGGAATCCCACCTTGCAGCCCAGGGTTTCCACCACGGTGCCGCCTGTGTTCTTCAGCCGCATCACCATGGTGTAGAGGTAGGGGGTCTCGGCTGTCCAGGGGTGCACCTCCTTCACATGGCATTCCTCGCCGTTGAACATCACAAACCAGTCGTTGGGCTCCAGTGCTTTCTCAGTGTGCATCACCACATTGCTGTCGTTGTCCAGGAGGTCGATTTCCAGGCTCATGTGGTTGGGAATGGTGGTCGAAAGGTCGATGTTGAGGTCCAAGAAACCCTCGCCAGTCTTCTCGCCGTAGTTCGCAATCACGCGGTAGTCGCTCACAAAAATGCGGGGAGTGGAGTAGATGCAGACATCGCGGGTGATGCCGCTCATCCGCCACATATCCTGGCATTCAAGATAGCTGCCGTCGCTAAACCTTATCACTTTCACGGCCAGGCGGTTTTGGCCGGGATGGACATATTTCGTAATCTCAAATTCTGTCGGAGTCTTGGAGTCTTCGGAATAGCCCACGCGTGTGCCGTTGATATAGAGGTACATGGCCGAGCGCACCGCGCCAAACTTCATGAAGATGCGGCGGCTGCGCCAACTCTCGGGCACCTGGAAATCGTGCACATAGCATCCCGTAGGGTTAAACTCGCGGGGAGCGTAGGGCGGATTACTCGGAAACTCGTTGTGGGTGTTGGTGTATACAGGGATGCCGAAACCCTGCAGCTCAATGTTGCCGGGCACGTTGATGTCGCTCCACTGCGAAGCGTCGAAGTCGGCCTTCATAAAATTCTTAGGGCAGGCGGTTGGCTCCTCGGCCAGATAGAACTTCCATTTGCCGTTCAGACTCCTGTAGTAGGGCGATTCCATGTAGCGCAGATTGGCAATATCGCCTTCATCAGCATAAGGTATCACATTTGTGTGGGGAGCCACCTTGTTGATACTGTAAGTATTCACATCGTCCCATGCGTCCTGAGCCATCAGAGCGGTGGGCATATTCGCTAAGATATAGATTAACAGCGTTATAATAAAACAATACTTCTTCTTCATAAGTATAAATAAAATGCAAAGATACTAAAAAATATTTAATTATTAATAACTCGCATTCTTTTTCCTTTCAATATTAACTGTCCGGCATCCCTTTGACGACTATTTTGTGAGGCTTTACCATCCTCGGAAATCAGCGTTTGGGCTGAGGCTTGGAACTCCAAATGGGCACTACAAAAATCATGGCAAACCTTTTTTCTTTTTGATTCATTTTTTCTTCGTATTTTTGCAAAAAATATCAGTGGCGGCCATCAAGCCGAAAACTGCTGATAATAATTTAAATATCAATATGGAAGGACTCGTCATTCGCACAACTGGCAGCTGGTACAAGGTGCTGCCCACACCCCTCGACAGCGAGCTTTCGGCACAGCAGTGGTCGGAGGCCTTGGTTGAGTGTAGGCTGAGAGGCAACTACCGTCTGCGTGGCAATAAACAGACCAATCCCGTGGCCGTAGGCGACTATGTCGAGTATCTGCTGCAGGACGATGGCACCGGGGTTATCCAGGAAGTGCGCGACCGCCGCAACTACATCGTCCGCAAGGCCACCAAACTCTCCAAGCAGACCCATGTGATTGCTGCCAATATCGACCGCCTTTGCGTCGTGGCCACACTGGGCTTTCCCCGTACTTCCACCGGGTTTATCGACCGCCTGCTGGTCACGGCCGAAGCCTACCATATCCCGGCCTGCATCATCTTCAACAAGGTGGATTTATACGACGATGAACTCTGGCAGATCCACAACGAGGTGAAGGAAATCTACGAGTCGGCAGGCTATCCCGTCTATGCCGTTAGCGCGTTGAAAGGCGATGGAATACAAGAACTTCGCAATCTTATTTCTGGGCAGACCGTCCTCTTCTCAGGCCATTCCGGCGTGGGCAAATCGGCCATGCTCAACGCCCTTGCTCCGGGGCTGGACCTGCGTGTTGGCGACGTCAGCGAGTGGAGCATGAAGGGCAAGCACACCACCACCTTTGCCGAGATGTTCCCCCTGCCTTTGGCCGATGCCGGAACCTCCTTCCTCATCGACAGCCCCGGCATCAAAGAGTTCGGCATGGTGGACATCAAGCCCGAGGAACTATCCCATTTCTTTCCCGAGATGCGTCGCGTGCTCCACGACTGCCACTTTGCCAACTGCACCCACCGCCACGAACCCCACTGCGCCGTGAAAGATGCCGTGGACCAAGGCCTCATCTCCGCCGAACGCTACAACAACTACCTCGGCATCTACGATCAAATCGAGGGTGGCAATGTGACAAGGTGATTTGACGAGACATTTATTGTGTGTATTTATATATGCGTGCAAAAAATACCGATATTTTTCAGATAGGCATTTCCCCCTCCCTCCAGACTAATCCTCTCAAAATATATTGACAAATTGCGATTTGTTCAAAAATAATATGCCCGGTCGCGTGTTGAAAGTAAAAATAATCGTGGGGACAGATTGAAAATCTGCCCCCACAAGTAAACAGCAAGGAGTCTTTCTCATTTCAACGTTCAAAAAAAGACACCGATATCTGCTTCATAACCAACATTATCTTGTTGGCGTTAATGATACATTATTAGCAAGTCTAAAGGTTAATTAGTTCTCCAAAACTTCAATCCTTCGGCAATAGACATTGTTGGCAGTTCGCATAATGCAGAAATGAGTGTCCACATTTTTATTTCTGAGTCCTCAATTTCTCCATCTGCAACAATGATCACAGCTAAAAATGCCGCTACATATTTTTTTTGATTTTCGTTCATCAAGGATACAACCGTTACTGCATCACGATTGCTCATGATGAAAGCTCTTTTCAATATTGGGTCAATTTCATCATGCCCAACACCGAAATTAATCAGTTCGTTTGCTATTGCTGTTTTTTCTGTATCAGCAATGTGTCCGTCGGCTTTGGCCATTGCGGTTGCCAAATTTACCATGGCGGATAATTCAAGACCATTAAATTCCATATTGTTGTTTTTTTATGATAAGTTTCTTATATTAAAGTAGTTTGCTTAAAAATCAATATCTTCGTCAACTAAAACCATTTCTTCTAGATGATCAAGTAGTTTTGCGTGAAGACGCGTTCCTTCCTCAATAATATTTTCTCTTGTTTTACCTCTTCCAAAAAATTCCGCTTTGATTTTTTCTTCAAGTTCTGTTTTCTGGTTAGTCATACCAATGAAATCACATATCCTAGAATCTGCACACATGTCGGCATATTGCATTTTGTACATTGCGTCACGAGCTTTCATCCAAGGTGGAATAATTGAATACATACTACAATTTAAAATGGACATAACAGTGTAACTTAATGGTTCCTTTGCCATCTCCATTAGTAGTAACCGATTCTTTATGTGATTAGCATTCGCTTTTTCTTTTATTGCTTTACTCAGGAATAGATAAGCAATGCTGGCAACTTGCTGCTGTGTGTCGATATCAGATATAGTTCCAAATGATAAAAAATTCAGCATTCCTGATCCAAATTGTGCATAATCAGTCACTTCTTTTAGAATTGCAGGGTTATGTCGAAATCCATTCCATGCTTTGTATAGTGGGTGATATACTGCATCCCCATCGTTTCCTGCTTTTAATTCTGCAATCGCTTCTGCAACATATTGCTCAATAATAGTCCCCATGATGATTATAAGTTATAGTAGTCTATTTCAACATTGCGGTCCAGCATGTGAATCTTACAATGTTTAATTTCCCTTCCTTCAAAGTATATGCTTAACGCATAGCTTGCAAATGATGCGGCTGATTCTGGAACACCGAGCATAAGAGCCATTTGGTCATGGCCATAACCTTGTAAGTATACGTAATCGTGGCTGGCTCTCATGATTCTCATTGGTTTCGTACTCATACTTGGGACAATTGAAACCGTATAGCCTTCGTTTCCAGAAATATTTTTTTCAATTTTAATACTTCTCATGACCCCAATCTGTTCTCCTCTAACAGGGACTCCAGATTCATAACGTTGATGGGTATTAGCAGTAAACGTATAACTGCCAGGGGAAGGTGTATTTGAGCCTTTCAAAAGATCATCCAAAATCATGCAAGATACCCTATTTCGTGTCGGGCACAACTATTGTTCTCAACTTGGCTCGGAGTTGAATTATACAAAAAGAAAGTGGAGCCATCCATTGTGACCTCACTTCCACTTGTAGGGCTTCGACTCCCTGTAATAACAAATAAGGTACGGGTGAATAGCGCCACTAAGATGTATCGTAAAGGTGTACGAATACATACAAAGTTAGCGTTCATCTACCCTTATTCCCTTATTACATTTGGTGAAGTTGTCGAAGTTTCACAAGTGAGGAATAAGGCTATAATGCGCTTTCTCAATTGATTGCGATGCAATTGCTCTCTGCATCGGTGCTACAAATATACAAACTTTTTTTGTAATGAAGCTTTTTTTTGTGTAAGAATTAATGTTTTTTTTATTGTCGCTATAAAAATAGCCTTCGGTGAGTCCTGCGCATACTCCCGTAGTTCCGCACAACCTTCGCTAGTTTTACCTTATTTATACTATAGTTATACCTTAGTTATTCTATTATATATAGGATAAATATAGTATAAATAAGGTATAAATATAGGATAAGGAACGGGAGAAGGACGGGTCTAGG
>JAZLLD010000095.1:0-14909 GCA_045597945.1 Bacteroidales bacterium | reverse complement strand
ATAAATAAGGTATAAATATAGGATAAGGAACGGGCGAAGGGCGGAGCTAGGGGTGGCTGTGGGGCTGCGGAATAGTCATAATTGGGCTTTGGGGAGTCTGCAGTCTAGTCATTAATTATACTATGGCTTCTGATTTTTTGTATCGGCCAATGCGTCTCCGCTCTTGCTGCGGTGTTGCATCTTGCTATTAGGATATATTGCCGCTTTATTGGCATTGCCCCTATAGTAATCTGATCTCCTAGGATGTTGTTGATGTTGGCGTGATGATGTGATTGGGCAGTGGTGAATTGGAGGTGTTGTGCGTTTAATCGTGCTGTGGATTACTAAAAGGTTTGAAGTCTGTTGGTAATGTGTTTGAATAGCAAATTGGTCTAATGGTCAAGATTGTCATTGTTAGCAATGCCTTATGGAAATAAAAAGGGGGTAAATGCTGTTGATTGCATTTACCCCCAAGTTTATTAGTGATATTTGTTATCAGTATTCTCGGACTAGGCGTACAGAGCAACCGGTGGAGTAGGTCATGGTGTTCTGCATTACGTTGGTATTTTCGCCGATGTGGAAAGAATAACCGGTGGTGCCATTGACGTGGCTGGAGGACCAGTAGTTGCCGATGGTGCCGATGTTGGAAGTGGTGCTGCTGGTGCGGCTACCAGCTGCGGGCAGGAATACTGCGCCGGCATTTTCCATGTCAACCCAGTCTGCAGCGCTGTAAACGTTGATGGTGTAGCTGGTGTCGGTGCACTCGAAAGTGTGGCTGGCGGGGCACTGCCAATTGTCGGGGAGAATCACGTAGCCAGGGGTGCTGGCAACAGTTGCCATACCTTTAAGGTTGGCAGCATTGGGGCGCTGGAAAAGGAGGTAGGTCCATTCGGTGTAGGTGAGGGTGCGCCACATGCCAGTCTGGTTGCCGCCATTGATGATGGGATTGTAGAAACCCCAGTCGCCGTTAGCGTAGAATTCGGTGAGGTCGTTGCCGTCGGTTGCTTCAGTGTATTCGGCATCGTTAGTGGTGGTCTCATAGGGCATGAAACGGCCTGCGCCGCCATCCCAGCCGCTGGTACCATAACCGAAGAGGTCGATCCAAGAAGCGCAGTAGTTCTGCATATAGACGTTGTTGTTGTCGCTACCTGCGATGTCGTACTGGTGAGCAGCGAAGCGCCAGGTCTTGATGCGGGGGCGATACTGGAGGTTGCCCTGAGAGAAGTTGATGCGGGTGTTTGCGCTGACGCTGAAGATGCCGTTGAGGCTGCCTTTTACTCTGGGGTGTTCAAGTTCGTAGATGCGGTTGTTGGCAGCATTGATCTGGTTCTGGACACTGTTGTTGATGCTGTCGATGTAGTTGTTGAGACCTGCGATAACATTGTTCATGCTGTCGCGGTGAGCAAGGAACCATGCATAGAGGGTGTCGACACGGCCGGAGAGGTTGTCGATGCGGTCGTTGAGTGCGTTGTTGATGCTGTCCATGCTGTTGCTGAGCGCATTGTCAAGGCTGTCGATACGGTTGTTGAGTTCGTTGTCGAGGTTGTCGATACGACCGTTCACACCATTGATGCCGTCAGCAAGAATAGAGTCGGCATAAGCTTTGTTGACTGCATCGAGGGGGTCGGTGGGAGCGCTGAGGTTCTTAATCTGGCCGTAGGCGTTGTTGTTGATTGCGATAACGTCGGCAAGACCCTGGGTTTCTTCGGTGATGAAGCCGAGGTCGTTGATGAAGTCGCTCAGATTTGTAGGATGATTCAAAACGCTATCCCATTCGATGGTGCCGGGGATGATGTTGGGGGAGGGGAGGATGACGTAGTTGCCACCACCGATGAAGAGGGTGTCGCCGCTTACGGTGAAGTGGAGGTCGTTCTGGAAGTCGCTCAGACGAGTGGGAGTGTTAACGAGGCTGTCGTAATCAAAGCCCCAGATGTCGAAGCGGGGATCGCGTTCGCGGAAACTGGCATGGCCGGAGATGCTGTCGGCCACGCAAGCGTGTCTTGCGAAATTAGCGTAGTTGGCATAGGGGACGGCCAGGATTTTCTGAGTGGTGCTCAGGGTGTAGTTGTTGTTGCCGTCGAAATCCACCTCGGTAGAGATGAAGTAGGGGCCGTTTGCCCAGTCGATTGCTGCGAATTCGGGAGAGCCTTCACCAACGATAAGGGTGAACAGACCGTTGGTGTTGGTGCTGACGTTGCTTACCTGGCTGTAGACTGAGGTGCCCATTTCAGAGCCGCGGAGGATGCTGATGCGGACACCGAGTGTGCGATTGTTTATCAGCTGGCCGGCAGTATTGCGGGCAACAGCCTGGTAGTTGAAGCCTTGGGGGACTTGCTGTGCAAACACTGCACAGGAGAAGGCGATTAATGCTAGAATTGTTGTGAAGATTTTCTTCATTGCTCTGTTATTTTGCTTTTATTATTTTGTATACATTCATTTGTGATTTGTTGGGAGTGGCCACTTGCAGCATGTAGTTGCCTGCGGGCATGTTCTCCATGTCGATACGCTCCTCGCCATCGGTGTAGGTTCCTTGCTGAACCTGCTGGCCGTTGTTGTTGAAGAGGGTGTAGGTGAGGGGCTCAGTTGCTTGATTGCAAGAGATGACCACATGGCTGGTGGTGGGGTTGGGATAAACCGCCATGTTTACTTCCAACGGATCGATTCCCTCGTAGCGCTGTATGTCGCGTGGGGTAAAAGGCTGCTGCACTCCTTCGGAGAAAGACCGCGTGATGTTCACCACGGTGATTGCTCTTGCGATTGAGTACTGCACTGCCACCTCGCCACCGCTGTAGCTTAGGCTGCCGGTATTGTTGGCGGCATTTCCGCCAAAGCATGTGATGGCGGACTGGGCCTGAGCGCTCAGGGTGAATCCAAGGAGTGCGATAAGCACCATTAGCGAGGATTTGAGTACTTTTGAATAATTCATTTTTTCGTTTTATTTTGTCTTTGTTGCTTGCTCGGTGGCATAAATGTTCAGGCCGACGAATTCAATCTCCACGCGGCGGTTCTTAGCACGGCCTGCAGAGGTTGCGTTGGAGGTGAAGGGGAATTCCTCGCCAAGGCCTTCGGTTGCCATGCGGTTCGTGTCGATACCGTGTTCGTTCATGTATTTCTCCACATTGCCGGCGCGGCGGTTGGAGAGGTCCAGATTGTAGGCGGCATCGCCGCGGCTGTCGGTATGGCCGTAAATCTTAATCTTAAGGTTGGCATATTTCTTCATCAGCTCGGCAAGTTCGTTGAGGCTTTGCTGTTCGCCTTCGCGGAGCTTATCGCTATCGAAGTCGAAGTTGATGTTGAAGAGGCACAGGCGCTTGTCGGTAATGTCTTCGCCCTGCTCAAGGAATTCGATGATGTCTTCAAACGAGTAGCAGTCTTTTCTTGTATAAGGTGCAAAAACAGGTTTGTCGATAGTGTCGTTTCTGTAAACATTATTGATGTGCTCAACAGTGTGGTGAACGGTGTCAACGATGATAACGGTGTGGCGTACAGTGTCAACAATGGTGAGCTCGTTGGCCTTCTGGTCCTTATCTTGGTCAAGATTGTCCTTGCTCTTCTTCTTCCAGCTGCCGTCGATGGGCAGAGACAGGCGGACGGCCACTTCGATGCCGCGGTTGTTGCGGGTCTCCTGCCAGAGGTCGCAGCCATAGAAGAAGTTGGCAATATTCGACTCGGTGCCGGGGATGACGTTAGGATTGTTCTTGATTTCGCGGGGAGCGAAGGTGTTGTGGAATCCCCAGTTGTAGCCGGCCTCCATGGAGAACATCACGGGCATGCCGGAAGTCTCAATCAGATAGTCGAAGCCAATGCCCAGGAGCAAGGCACCGTCAAAGCGGTTGATATCGGCCTTGGTCACATTGGCATAAGTGCCGGTGGGATAGTCGGTTTCGTCGCGGTAGCTCACCTTGCCGCCCATAGCCAGGTCCACCTGGGGCACGGCCATCAGGTAAGGCGAGAAATGACTGTTTTTAAATCTAATGTTGTAGGTCAGGGGCATGCGCAGGTCAAGGTAGTGGGCCTTGAAGCGGTACTGGACATCAAGCCAGTTCAGCGAGTCGGCGCGGCCAACATAGGAAACCTCGGGGCGGATGGCGAAGTGGCTTTTGCCCAGCTGGAAGTGTCCGAACACGCCAACCATGGGCTGAGGCTGGAGGAAATGCTGATAGCGGTCCAGCTCGGAATAGGAATAAATCATGTCGGAGAGGTTCAGCCCGGCACGTACGCCCACATAGTGGCGTGGGAAAGCGACAGCGGGTTTGGTCTCTTCGGCAATTTTCTTCGAGATAGTGGAATCGTTCGCAATCTCGGTAGTCTGAGCCATGGCCATGCTTGCGCCAAGGGCCAGCAATAAGATAAGGGATACTTTTCTTTTCATATCGTGGATTGCTTAAAGTCTATTTGTTTAATTTAACTGCCAGGCTGTCGCCGTCGTCCCAGTAGCGGAAAGTGCCGACTTCGGGCAGACGCGATGCGTAATAGTCGTTGCGGGCCCATTTGTCTCGCAGCACATAGGCGTACTGGCATTTTTTGATGCCTTCCGGGCTGATGGCTCCCGAAACCACGGTGGCCACTTTGCAGCGCCAGAGCAGTTCGCCGCGGCTGTTGGTGTCGCTGATGTTCTGGAGGCAGTACATGGAGAAAGTGCTGTCGGTGCCGATCACATTGGCAATAGTGTCCATGCCGTGGGCTTCGTTGTTCTGCATTTCTTCGTAATGGACTCTTCCGCGCACGTGCTGGCCGCTGATGGTCATTGTCAAGTCGTAGAAAAGGTTGAGGTAGTTGTCCGAGGCATATTTCAAGTCTAGGGGCGACAAGAGATAGGTGCCTACAATCATTGGGGGCTCTATGCCCTCATTGATTTCAAAGCCATGGACTCGGAGCGAGTCTTGCAGTCTTTCGGGAATCACGTCGTATGGGATTTTACCGTTGGGGATGGGGAGGACGATGGTGTCGTCGCCATCTTTCAGGCAGCCCGAGAAGACAAAAATGGAGATGATTAGCATTCCCCATAATGGCATTAAATGTCTGTCTTTCTTTTTCATTTTTAAGTTAAACGTTAATATTCGATTTTGCAAAGTTACGCTTTTTATTTTATATATAAGATTTAATTTATTTAACTATTATTTAACATTTTTTAAATTTGTTGTTGGTTAATGGTTGTCGATGCAATGTATTGAGGGCGTGTGGGTTGCGTTTGTGTTCCGTTGTGGGTATTTGACGTTTTGTTAAGACTTTGGTCTGAGTCTTCTTTCTTGGGGCTTTGGGAGCGGGTCTTGAGCGAAGGTAGAGCGAAGGTAGAGCGAAGGCAGAGCGAAGCCGTGATGGTGTTGGGTTGGTGTGTTAAAAAGTCTGGGTTGGGCTGTATGTATTTTAACATTTTGTTTTCTTCACGTCGTAGACCGGGCATTCCAAGGCCTCGGAAAGTTGATGGCAGGCTTCCTGGGAATTTAAGGTGTAGCCTTGTGGCGAAGTGGGGTTCAGGCAGACGGCTATGAGGTTGGAGCGTTGCAGCACTTTGATGGTGCCGCCACGGCGGGTGAAGTCGGCATAGATGTCGGGCGAAACAAAGAACTTGGTGAAGTCTTGTACGATGAGTTCGGTTTCGCGAATGTTGGGTTGCACGGCCAGGTATTTGAGCAGTTTGTCGCTCACGGCGCCGGCCACGAAAATCCGGCTTCCGTAGCGGAAAATATCGTCGTCGCCCCGGCCAAGCAGGAAGACGGACCGGATGCCGAGGTCGTGTGGCAATCCGTCGGAATCTATTCCACAAATACCTGAGCCTATGGCGCTTAGCGATTGCCGGAGGTCGGGCGCGACTTCTGGCAGCTGGATGAGGCGGTAGACGAATCTTGTGCGCGATATAAGTTGTTGTATGTTAGGCGATACGGCGGCGCCCGTGGCCAGGATCATGGCTTCGGTAACGGTGGGCGAGGCCAGGCTGAGTCGCGAGAGTGCTCCATCAACAATTGTGAGGTCCATGCCGCCGGCCTTGAATTGCTCAATTTGTTGCTTTAGGACCGATGTGGTTGCAGCGCCGGAGAGCAGCACTTTGCCGGGGCAGACCACCTCGGCGGTCACTAGTTGGCCGAGGGCGGTACGGCGTTCGTCGACCGACACGATTTTTGAAACCAGCCGGCGCTGATAGTAGTGCTTTTGCGAGGTGATGAACTGCATGCCTTGGTAGAGGGTGATTTCGGGTTTTGCGGTGGCAAAAACCGAGTCGACCTGCTCGCCATCCACGCCTATGGATGTGACGGCAGTAGAAACGCCCAGTTGGTCCAGTCTGCGCAAAAGATAGTTCAAACAGACAGTTTTTCCGGTGTTCTTTTCAAGGCCTACAATGGAGAGGCTCCGATAGTTACGTATGTTTTCTACAAATGGCATTGCGAGTGCAAAGTTACGAAAAAAGTTCGTATATTATATTTTTTTTGTAATTTTGCATTAGCATAAAATATTGTATAATTACATAATTAATTTACATCGAAATGATTACAAAATTAGACGATCTCCTGGAACTCGTAAAGACCAAGGGTAAGAAAAGACTTGTGGCTGCATACGCTAATGATTCCCATACCATCGGTGCTGTAAGCATGGCTATCGATAAAGGCATCATCGAGGGTACTCTCGTTGGCGACATTGAGACCATCAAGAAGGTTTGCGCTGAAGAAGGTATTGATGTGAATAAGTTCGAGCTCGTGCAGGAAGCTGACGAGACCAAGGCTGGTGTCAAGGCTGTTGAGCTTATCAACGAAGGCAAGGGCGACTTCCTGATGAAGGGTCTGCTGTCTACCGACAAGTACATGCGTGCCATCCTCAACAAGGAAAAAGGCCTCATGCCCGGCAAGAAGACCGACATGCTTACTCACATGGCTGTTTTCGAGGTTCCCGCTTACCACAAACTGCTTGTCTGCTCTGACGTTGCCATCATCCCCGCTCCTGACATGAAGCAGAAGCAGGCCATCCTCGGCCACCTGATCAACACCGCTAAGAGCATGCAGATTGAGAAACCCAAGGTGGCTCTCCTGGCTGCTACTGAGCAGGTTTCTGTTGGTATGCCCGCATGTGTCGAGGCCGCTATCATCAGCAAGATGGGCGACCGTGGCATGATCAAGGGTGCTATCATCGATGGTCCTCTCGCACTGGATGTTGCTATCGACGCCGAGAGCGCTAAGACCAAGAAGGTTGGTGGCGAAGTTGCCGGCGATGCCGACTGTATCCTCTTCCCCAACATCGAGTCTGGCAATGTTTTCTACAAGGCTTGCACCAAGTTCGGCGGTGCAGAGCTCGCTTGCATGGTTGTGGGTGCCAAGGTTCCTTGCGTCCTCACCAGCCGTGGCGACAGCGTCAAGACCAAGCTCTACAGCATTGCTCTTGCTGCCCTCAACACTAAATAATTATTCCGACATATTTAACTACAGGCAGCCCTCACCGCAGGGTTGTCTGTAGTTTATGCCCTTTCCTGGCTCAAATTCCTTTAAACACATATTATATTATTATGGACAAATTTTTTGAAGGACTCAAAGGTGTTGCCATCACCATTTGCGACAAAGAAGGCAACATCCTGGACATGAATCAACGTTCGGCCGATGTGAACAGCCACGGCCAGAAGATTATCGGCAACAATCTCTTTAACTGCCATCCTCCTCGTGCGGCTGCCATTCTGAAGGATCTGCTCGACAACGAGAAGATGAACGCCTATACTATTGAGAAAGGCGATGTTAAGAAACTCATCTACCAGGTGCCTTGGTACGATGGCGATGAGTTTGGCGGCCTCATCGAAATATCTCTTCCTATTCCTTTTGAGATGCCGCATTACGTAAGAACCCCCAAAACTGAATAGGATTTGATTTGAACATGAAACTTAAATTCTCCATTATATTGCTGGCATTCATGGCCTTTTCGGCCCAGGTGCTGGCGCAGGGCAGAATCAACGGCCGCGTCTTTGACGGCAAGTCGGGCCAGGCTGTTGAATATGCCACCGTGGCACTGCTTAACGTGAAAGACTCCAGCCTTGTTACTGGCTCTGTGTCGGAATCCAACGGTTCGTTCTCGGTGAAGGCTGCTTACGGCCGTTATCTTCTGCGCATCTCTTTCATGGGTTATGCCACTTATTTCCATCCCACCCAGGTGGTGGTTTCCGACAAGCATGCCACGCTGAACCTTGGCAAGATTCAGATCATGCCGGCAGCCACCATGATGGAGGAAGTTACAGTCAAGGCTGAGCGCACCATGGTGGAATACCAGCTCGACAAACGCGTGGTAAACGTGGATAAGAATCTGGTTTCCAGCGGCGGTACGGCCACCGATGTGCTGGAACAGGTGCCCAGCGTGTCGGTCGACAACGACGGCAATGTGTCGTTGCGCGGTTCTTCCAATGTGAAGGTGCTCATCAATGGCCGACCTTACGAGCTGATGGGCAACGACTTGTCTACCCTGTTGGAGCAGATTCCCGCCACCACGGTCGAAAGTGTGGAGGTTATCACCAATCCTTCCGCCAAGTACGACCCCGAGGGCATGTCGGGTATCATTAATCTGAAACTCAAGGACAAGACTTCCGGGGCTTTGGGCTTGAATGGTGTGCTGAATCTCAACCTCGGCACTCCGCTGCCTTTCTTGATTCCTGAGCAGCTGAACGCCTTTGCCATCCCCACAGGTCAGGGCAGCCTAAGTTTGAACTATACCACCGAGAAGTACAACCTGTTCTTCACTATTGACGGCGGTCTGCGTCAGCGCGGTGCCCATAGCCAGTCTGTCATCACCCGCAAGCGTAATGGTATGGCTTGGAGCAGCGATTCAAGCGACACCTACAGCATCCGCGGCGGCCGCAATGCTAGTATGAAGGTGGGTGCTGAATATTACCTCAGCTCCAAGAGCAGCATTCTGTTCTCCTATCAGCTTCGTGGCGGCATCCGTGGCAGAAGAAGCCAGATGTATTCCAACGATTTGCTTTCCAATGGTTTCCTCGACTACTTGCAAACCGATACCAACCAGACTGGCAATATCAACCATGCCTTCAATCTCAGTTATGTGAAACGCTTTGAGCAGAAAGACCGCGAATTCACGGCCGATGCCACTTTCAATATGCGTCATGTGCAGGGCGGTGGCAGACAGGAACAGCTGTATTCCAATGCTCTGGCCAATTTCAACAATTGGTTTTTGCGCGAAACCGAGACCGAGAACCACCATCAGGGTTTGAACCTCAAGGCCAATTATGTTCATCCTTTTGCCGAGGTTTGGAAGTTGGAGACTGGTTATGAGGGCCGCCTTGACTGGCCTAACCAGAATGCTGTATATTATCGTAGCGAATTTGATTCGTTGCATAATATCTATCGTTTCTTTGATTCGATTTCGTCCACGCATTTCGATTATAATCAGCAGGTTCATGCCGCTTATGCCACTATTGGCGGTAAGATAAGCGACAAACTTTCTGCTCAGGCCGGCTTGCGCGTGGAATATTCCTATCTTTTGGGTTACGATGTCAACCATCCCAGTACCGACTCGGTCCACAAAAGCTATTGGGAACCCTATCCTACGCTGCATTTGTCCTACGAAATCAACGAGAAGAATAGCCTTCAGCTCAGCTACAGCCGCCGTGTTCGCCGCCCCCACATGTGGGATTTGAATCCTTATCTTGAGGTGCGTGAAGGTCAGGAACTTGGCTTCGGCAATCCCAATCTTGATCCCGAATTCACCAATGCCTTTGAGTTGTCCTACAATCTCGGCGTAAACAAGTGGAACATCTACACCTGCGCATATTTCCGCCAGACCAACAACATGATGACCCGCTACGGCTATGTGTGGGATTCTGTCAGCCAGCAGCGCTATTCTTGGTGGATGCCGTATAACTCTCAGTATGATGGTTATTGGGCTAGCACTTGGCAGAACTTGGATCGTGGCTACAACTATGGTCTTGAGTTTATTGTCGACTGGCAGGTGTTCAAATGGTGGAAGCTCAACGCCAGCATCAATCTCTACCGTAGCACTATCGAGGGCACGGCCCTGCTTGACAATAAGTCGCAGTCGGCTTTCCAGGCTAGCGGTAAGTTCACCTCCTACATGAATCTGCCCAAAGACTGGACCATCCAGTTCTCCGGCCAGTATGCTGCGCCATGGCTTGATCTGCAAACCACTATGTTTGCGTCCTATTGGTTCGATTTGGCTGTAAAGAAGGATGTGTTGCAGAAACGTGGTACCGTTAACCTGCGTATCGGCGACTGCTTCGCAACTGGCGGCTGGGGACACGAAACCCACACCGACCAGCTTGACCGTCTGGTTACTGGACGTCGCATTTCGCCCACCATTACCGTAGGTTTCTCCTATAAAATCAACAACGGCCTCAAGCAGAAGCCACGTGGTGAAGAAGAAGATTCCTCAGATGGCAGCGAATATTAAAATCCGTGAGACAGAAGGCCGCAGAGAGGTTTTTGACATTGTTCGAGGCCGCTTTGTGGCCCTCACTCCCGAAGAGTGGGTGCGGCAGCATGTGATTCACCAACTCCATTTTGAATTGGGGTATCCGTTGGAATTGATTCAGGTCGAGGGGGCTATCACCCTCAACGGCATGACTCGGCGTTGCGACATAGTGGTTTATGACAGTCAAGTGCGGCCATATATCATTGTCGAGTGCAAAAAAGAAACCGTGCCGCTTAGCCAGAAGGTAGTCGATCAGGCCTGCCGCTACAATTTGGTACTTCAAGTTCCATATTTGTGTCTGACCAATGGACCGCAGATGGTTTGCTGCGAAGTGGATTTCGGAAATCAGCGCCTGAAATCCATCCCAAATCTGCCGCGATATATTAAATAATGTTAAATCTTCATGCTTGGGGGTTCAAAAAAACGCCTTTTCTACTCTAGTATATAAAACTTGTGAATTTTTCGGATTTTTTGATGAATAATTCATGACTTTTTTAAAATAAAAAAGAACATTATGCTCGAGAAAGATAAGCAAATATTGGTCGATCATTATCTGGATTTTTACCGGATGGCCTATGCTGTCTTGCAGAACGAGTCTGATGTTGAGGATGCGGTACAAGAGGCTTTGGCCGTCACCATGGCTCGGCCCTTTGTTCGGAATCCATATCTTTATTGTAAAAGAGTGTTGTATAATAACTGCGTTAAATGTCTGTCGGATAAGGAACTCCTTTTGCTTGGATCAGTGCGAGAGATGCCAGTTACCGAATCATCTGTTTCGACAAGACTTGACCGCATAAGAGATTTGATGGAGCAGTTGCCTCAGCGGGAGAGAGAGTTCATCAACCTCTTTTACGTTCAGGGTATGACCAAGTCGCAAATTGCTGACGACAAGGAAATATCTGTAACAATGGTTAGAAGATTGATAGCGCGAGGCGAGAAAATGCTTCGCCAACAAATATTAGAATTGGAATTAAAAGAAATTGATAGATATGAGTAATATTGAAAACCTTCTTCGCCGTCATGCCGAGGGTACTCTCACCCCCGAAGAACAGTCCGAACTTAACCGCTTGACTCATCGCGACCAAGTGTTTGAGGCTGCCGGCCGCCGTGCTACTCAGCTGCGCCGCAAGCAGTATTATCGTCTTTCGGCTATAGTGTCGGTGCTAGTAGTTGGTGGATTCCTCTATTTCATGCGTCCGACTGTTGGTGGCGTCCAGTCTGGCCCAATGATGGCCGAAGTATCAAGTACCGAGGTGGCCAATCCACAAGTTGAGGACTGGGATGTAGAGATAAAAGCTAACGAAACTGTTCACTCAGAATTTGCTGATAAGAAAACTCCTGAAGCTCCGTCGGAAGTCAAGGCCGATACCACCCCGTCCCGGTATCTCCAGCACCATGCCGACAAAGCGGAGGCTTTGGAAGAACTGACCCCTGCCACCATGACTGCCCCCGAACCTGTTGTAGCTTGCAACACCGATTGTTCCGCCGACTCAGTAATCAACGACATCTGGAAATTCTTAAGAGCATAACACCATGCGCAGAACTATTCTCATCGTATTGCTGACCATCGGAGCCTATATGTCAATGGCTCAAACCGACCTCTATAAGCGCTATGCTTCGCGAGAGGATGTCTGGGTCAAAAGTGTTAGCAATTTCGTCCTTGACTCCAACGTTACAGCCGATGTAACCCTCTTGGAAGCTGTTGACGACCAGGGGTGGAACTGGCTGTGCAAAGAGTTCTCCCTCGTCGAGCTCACACCACAGCAGATGGAGCAGATCCGCCAGGGATGGGACGTCACCATGTTTGCCCACCGCGACCCCCAAGACCCCACCAAACTTTATGTACCCTCCTCTGGTCAATCTGACGCACAGACATCGTGCTATCTAGGAGTTTCCTATCTGTCTCGCGCAATCTATATCTTCTGCTGCGCCACAAGCGAACAGTCGGACATAGTGGTCAAATATCTGATCGAGAAGATGCACCACTCCAAGCGATAAGTCGCCAGTGAGATTGCGCCAAGCGAGTTATTTGGCATTGCCAGATTGTATTAGAAAATTGTCTATGAATTTTCTGGTGAATTCTTTTTTACTAGATTGTGAGAATCTTCATTAATGAATGAATTCGTGGATGATTCATGGGGATTCCTATTAAAAAGAAAAATCAATTTCTATTGGGCACTATTGCTCTCTATTGAATATCGAGATAATAGATGGCTGAGCCCAGACCCTTCGGTGATCTCTCGGTGATCCTTCGGTGACCTCTCTATGAAACCAAGACGAAAAAATAAAAAAAACTATACTATCATGAAACGAATCCTGTCATTACTGCTGCTACTGGTAGCCACCATGTTCACCACCGCCCTCCATGCCCAGCATTTCGACTGGGTGAAGTCCTACTCCGGACAGGAACCGCCGGGCAAGTTCTGGAACTACATCGTCAGTTCCGTCACCGATTCGCACGGCAACCTCTATGTCGCCGGGCAGTTCGCCAACGGTGCCGCCATTGACGGCCAAGACCTGCTGCCGTTCTCTCCGCACGGCGGGCAGGTCGAGAATCCCAATTCGTGCATAATGAAGATTTCCCCACAAGGCAACGTTGTATGGAAGAAGATACTTCATGCAAACTATGGGCAGCCGTCACGAATCTACGACTTGCAGTTGGTCGGCGATACCGCCCTCTTCGCGAATGTCAGCATCACCATCCCCAAGGAGGACAATGAATACCTATACTTCTACGATACGTTGATTACAAAAGACAACCTCGATTATCTTTTGGATATGGACAGTGTCTCTTATTCGGGTATAACAACGGCGATTTCCTCCTTCGACCTCGACGGCAACCTTACGGAGAATTATCTTCTCCACATGGCATATAAGGACAGCAAAGGCAAGTTGATAACACTTGACAGACAGACCAACAATGGTTTCGACTCAGTGTATATCGCCAACGAGCAGTTCAAGCCGGGGAATTTCCATGTAGACAACCTTGGAAACATATATTTCGGACACCTTTCCACCGACTTGTTGTGGCTGTATTGCGACACCTGTGCGAGCCAGTCGCAATCATACAATTTAAGCAATGGCTTGATAGGTGAAATTGTCGTCATGGTGAACGGTCATCAGCGTTTTTTTGATGCGCCAATCTCCCATCCGAGCATTTACAATTTCAGAATATTCAAATTTTCTCCACATTTCAACGACATGTTGGCTTGCCGATACATATTTTATGAAACCAACAGCAGTTGGAGCAATTGGAGCTATACTAGTTCACGTGAACTGACTACCGATAATGAAAACAATGTTTTTCTCCTGTGCAACATCAATTCCGACATTCAAAGATTGCCATTGTCCGGCGACACAACCCTGTCGGCCAACCTCAACAATTATACAGAAGGGATGGTGATTAAGTTTGATGATGAATTGACACCGTTAAGCATAACACAATTAACCACCGGCAGTAGCGGGCAGGGCATATCAATGACCAACAATGTGTTTAACCAATGTATCGTTGAACCCGATTCCAATTCAATAATTGTTTTGGGCTCAATAGCCCGTGTCCAGCAAGACTATGGATACCCGGTGTTGATAGGTCAAGACTCGTTGGATATTCAGGATGCTTGTGCATATTTCGTGAGAATCGACAATCAAACAGGTGCGCTGCAATCACACGGACACGTCCCCACTTCGTCACGGACAACATTCTTGACGCAACATTCAATACTGAAATCCATTGCACAAAAGAACAGAATCATAACACACGTTGGATACAAGGGAGGCATACAAACAGGAGACAGCTCCATTTCAATCGCGCCTAACATGTTCGGTGCTGGCCTCTATATATGCGACTATGAAGGCAACTACATAAACTACATAGACTACGGTATCGAAGCGAACAATGTCATTCTTTCGTCAAGCCTGTCATTACACGACAGCATCCTGTACATCACAGGCGGCTCGCAGTTCGACCTCAAGCTGAACAACACCCAGCTTTCCCCCACAGGCAACAGCACGGCATTCATCGCCAAATATGTCGATACTTCCTTTATGACACCATACGGCTATGTCGATACTACTGGCAATGGTGGAAACGGTGGAAATATTGGCGACACCAATGATGTGCGCATCGTCATGGCCGAGGACGGTAACGCCTTTGTGGCCTACCCCAACCCCTTCCGCCAGCGCGTGAACATCGAATACTCCGGCCAGCAGCCCATCACCGCCGCCTACCTCACCGACATCATGGGCCGCACCGAGCAGGTGCAGCTTTCCGCCAACGGCAACGGCCGCTACACCCTCGACCTCACCTCCCGCCCCCAAGCCGCCTACCTCCTCACCCTCGTGACCCAAGACGGCCACCACCACACCGTAAAGCTCCTCAAGCAAAGCGACATCTTCGGGAGATGATGCTTTTCGGCAACATTTTTTGCACACAACTGTAAGATTTCGCACTCTTGTACGTTATTAGGGTATAAAGCAAGTTTATTATGCAAAGATTCAGACTCTCAATCTGCGCTCTACCT
>JAZLLD010000094.1:0-15452 GCA_045597945.1 Bacteroidales bacterium | reverse complement strand
GCCCACGACAAAGTGCTGGTCACCTGCCCGGAGAGCATGCCGCTCAACGACGCATGGCTGCACATCTATGACGCCGCAGGCAAGAAACTCCACTCCGAGGCCATGAATCTCAGCACACATACCATCTCTCTGAGCAAGATCCCCGCAGGCCTGTACTTCATCACCGTCACCACCCCCGGCCACTCTGCCTACGAGAAACTAATCGTGGAATAAGGCCGACTACCGCACGATAGCACAGAATGGCGCCCAACCCTGCCCTAAATAATCATGAACCCTGCCACAAAATGGCACAAAACTTGATTCAACAAGCAGAAGCCAAACTGGCCATTGGGCAGAAAAACAGTAAGCCCGTTGAAGGCCCGTTGTAAACCCGTTGAAGACCCGTTCCGTGGAACGGCCATCAAACGATGTTTCACGGCAGGTTCGGCGCAATTACTGACCAGCCACAAGACTCAGATAATAGCAAAATGGCATAATAGCATAATGGCATTTTGAGATAGCACCTGCAACCCCTTCACAATCGCAAATGACAAGATGACATGCTGACACTTTGACACGCTGATGGAAATGATTTTCAGTCTTACCCGCTGAAAATCATTTCTTTTTGCTAAGATAGAGGTCGAAGACAGTCATCTTGGACCAACTGGTGGTTGGCACCTTGGAGGAACGGCAGGTTGCATCGTACTGCATATCAGCACCGGAGAGAGTAGCATCTACGAAGGCGCAGAACTCATTGATAGTCTGCGGCAAAGCTATAGATACTTCGTGTCCATTGCCATCGAAACGCATAATCCAATAAGGATAGGAATTCTTTTTAAACACCTTGGCCAGGCTGCTGGCACCAAAGAGCGAGGTGTGGATTGCGCCACGGAAACGACGGTAGTTGACCACCTTGTCGCAAGTGCCGTGGAAGAAACAAGTGGGAGCAGGCGGCGTTGCATAATGCAACTGGCTGTTGCGGCACAAGATAGCACCAGAATACGGAATAACGGCAGCCGGCTTGAAACCGCCCGGCATGGCCATGGCGGCCGGCAGCCGGTTGGCTCGGCAATAATCGGCCTGGAGCACAGCAATAGCACCAGCACTTGAGCCTGTGAGGATGATGCGGGAAGTGTTGATATTAAGTTCCTTGGCATGGGAGCAAATAAAATTCACGGCATCAGAGCAATCCTCAACAGCATAGCGGATGGCGGTGTCGAAATTGGTGTACATCTTCAGCAATGGCAGCTTGGGCGCATGGCGGAGATAGAGGCGGTAGTCGATGGACACAACCACAAAGCCGCGGTCGGCCAAAGCCTGGCAGGCACGCACAGAAGACTGGTTGTTGCGCTCGCCACTAAAAAATCCGCCACCAAAGACATACATCACGCATGCCTGGTCGGCCCGAGGATTGGCCGGCTGATACACATCAAGGCGCAATTGCGTGGTGTCGCGATGCGCAAAGACATAGGTCTGCTGTGCCGAAACCGACACGGCAAGAGCCATGAAGATGAGGGAGAAAAGGATATTTTTCATCATTTTTGTGTTTTTTGTGTAATAAAATGCAAAATTACAAAAAAAATTCGTATCTTTGCAAAATAATTTAAAAAATAACACTAGCGCCCATGAAGTTCAATAGTATTATCCTTGTCCTGACCACAGTCGTGCTGATGACTGGTTGTATGAAAGAAGGCGATTTTTCGGAGTTGCGCCACCCCCTGGTGATTGAGGGAGACTTTGACCCCATGCTGGGTATCCCCATTGCCAAGATGTCGGCCGATATGGGAGACATAGTCCGTGTCTTGGACTCTAGTAAGAATTTGTCGCTGTATATCGGCGAAGACGATTTGGTGGTGCTGCGCTACTACGAGGTGCAACACACCTTGTTCCGCTTTGATGTTTCGAAAAAGCGCAAAGACACCTCACTGCCTGATACTTTCTATTACAACAACACGGTGGTCGGAAGTGTGCCCATCTCGCTGTTTAACCATTTGAACCGGATGGCCGATGAGGGTCTTTCGACCAACGCCATCTATGTTACAATGGATGCCGACTTGAAAGGATATGTGAACGACTCCATTCTGTCATTGGTGGAACATGGGGCAAAAGTGTATTTCGACTCCATCGTGCTGGATGTCTTGTGCCACGACGGTTTCCGGCAGCGGATAGACATGGCCGACACGGTAAGCCGCATTCCGCTCAACGACTTGAGAAACGGCAAGTTGGTACACATTATTGACCATTACAACTGCGACTATCTGATTGACCACAGACCCAAGGACGTGCGCTATGCCCTGCGGATGAATGTGGAGGTTCCGATTGCCGACTGGTCGACATGGAACCCGGTAGACTATGTTGACTCGCTGGGCGTAGACAGCCTAAGGTCTACATTCTATACTAATGTGGATTTCCCTCTGGAAGTATATTGTAAGAATATTTCTTTTACCGACACGGTGGGCATCAATCTGTCAAATATCGACAGCCTTCTTGACGCCGCTGAGATGCAACTGACGCTGAACGATTCTTCCAGCTACATTGTGTTTGAGGCTAAGAACTACATTCCTATCACGATGAGCTTGAATGTTGGCTTGTTGGATGCCAACTACAATGTTCTGCAAGACCATGTGCTGGAATCCGACAGTGCATTTGTGGGTGCGCCCATCAGACGCAAGACCGTTGCAAACCTTTATGAATCGGATGGTTACACCAAGTCAAGAATAGTGCTTCCTCTGGACATGGCGATGCTGAGAAAACTCGCCAAAACGAAGTTTCTGAAGATGACCATCACCGGCAACACTTCAACGACAAGTGCCCTGGAAGAGTTTCCAAAGGTGGCCGTTTATGAAAAGGACAAGATAGATTTGCGCACCTATATAGTGGTGTCGCCACATGTCCACCTGAATGTTCCTGTAGAAATTAATCTTTTAAATAAGTAAGGCCATGAGAAAGAACGCACGCACCATTTGGCTGGTCCTGGCGGCCATCGCATTCCTGCCCCCTCTGCAGATGAGAGGCCAACGCATTTGCGACAACACAATCTTCTACCACTCATTCCGGTCGCCACTGGGGAGTGAGCAGAACCCGACATTCTTTCCCACTAATTCACGATGGTATGTGGCCCTACCCAAAGTGGGGCTGGACCTGGCCTTGCCCATGTCTTACAACGACTTTGGTCTGACCTACGACCCCAACCGAGATATGACGGTGTTCAATGTGAACAACTTTATCGACAAACTAAATAGCGGAAAATGCTCCTTCAGAGTCAATTCCGATGTGAATGTGCTGGGCTTCGGTGTGAAACTGGCCGAATATGCCACACTGCATGTGTCCTCAGGCGTACGCTTGGCTACCTGCCTGAATGTGCCCACCGGCCTACTTTCATTTATTGAGCAAGGCAATGCTGGTGAAAACAAACACTTTGAGTTTGGTTCAGACCATATACTTTCAGCACAGGCCTACGGCTATATATCGCTGGGCGGTTCTTGGCGGTTGCCGGAACTGCCTATATCATTAGGCGCAAGAGTGAATGTCTTGGATGGCATTCAATCGGTCACAGTTGACAACCTGACCCTTGACCTGATTACCGAAGACGACATCAGCGCCGTGCAAATGCGAGCCGACTATCTGGCCCACACGGCAGGCCTGCTGAACATCGGTTGCGACGACAGCAACCACTACAGTATCAACCCATCTTTGAAAATGCCCAACAACATAGGTGTGAGCTATGATGTGGGAGCAAGAGCCAAACTAGGTATCTTTGACCTCAGTGTGAGTTTACTGGACCTGGGCAGAGGTATGTTTTGGAAGGACTCGCCCATGACTATCAAACCCAAAACCCAGACCACAACTATCACTTTCGATGGTATTGACCTGACTCCGATGATGGACGGCGGCCCTGTCGACACTTCGTTCATGTCGAGATTCATGGATAGCATCAACAGCTTAATCGATTACACGACAGCCGAGAAGAACTTTTGGTCAACCACCCCGACCAAACTCTATGCCGGTGTGTCGGCCACATTGATGAATATGCTGCGCGTCGGCTATCTGCTACATGGCGAATGGGAGAAAGGCAGCATAAAGACCACCTTCCGCTGCAACAACACGCTTTCGGCACATGTCAACCTGATGGACTGGCTGGAAGTGTCAGTGGCCAACTCATTCACCTACGATGGTGCCTCATTCGACGCGTTCAACCCCGGAGTGTCTGTCATCATCAGTGCGGCATCCAGAATACAAATGTATCTGGCGGCCGAATACATCTCGAACCTGTATCTCACTGAGTTAAAAGCTGCCCATGTGATGGTTGGCTTGAACATTGTGGGTAAATCTAAAACAAAACGTTAACAAGTTGTCTCTGTCCCAACAGACACACAACCCTGTTGACACAAAACATTATAACGAACAAACAAATAGACAAATGAGTAATATAGTAGCAATTGTGGGACGACCCAATGTTGGCAAGTCCACACTTTTTAACCGCTTGACCGAGAGTCGCAAAGCCATTGTTGACGAGACTTCGGGCGTGACCCGAGACCGCCAATATGGCAAATCCGACTGGAACGGCAAGCGTTTCAGCATAATCGACACCGGCGGATACGTGATGGGCGGCGATGACGAATTTGAAGTAGAGATCCGCAAGCAGGTGCAACTGGCCATTGAAGAGGCCGACCTTATCTTGTTCCTGGTAGATGCCCGCGAGGGCCTCACCCCCATGGATGAAGATGTGGCCGACATGCTGCGCCGATGCCCCAAGAAAGTTCTGCTGGTGGCCAACAAAGTAGACAACGCAAAGGAGATGGACGGCCTTTCTGAATTCTATGCGCTGGGTTTGGGCGACCCCTACCCTATTGCCGGTATCAGCGGCAGCGGCACTGGCGACCTGCTGGATGCCGTGGTTGAAGACTTCGATGAAGGCCAGGAAGATGAGACCGAAGGCCTTCCCCGCATCGCCGTGGTGGGACGCCCCAATGTGGGCAAAAGCTCATTCATCAACTTCATCACTGGCCAGGACCGCAATATCGTAACTCCCATTGCCGGCACCACTCGCGACAGTATCTACACCAGATATAACATGTTTGGATTCGACTTCAATTTTGTGGACACCGCAGGTCTGCGCAAAAAGTCGCGCGTGAGCGAAGATTTGGAATTCTACTCAGTAATGCGCAGTATCCGAGCCATTGAGAACAGCGATGTGTGTATCCTCATGCTTGACGCCAGCCAAGGTCTGGAACAGCAGGACCTCAACATCTTCTCACTGATTCAGCGCAATAACAAGGGCGTGGTGATCGTGGTAAACAAATGGGACCTTATTGAAAAAGAGACCAATACCCACAAGCGCTTTGAAGAACTCATCCGCAGCCGCATTGCTCCATTCGACGATGTGCCTATCATCTTTACCTCCGTGCTCAACAAACAGCGTATTTTCAAAGTGTTGGAGACTGCCAAGCAGGTTTATGAGGCACGCAGCCGCCGCATTTCGACCAGCGAACTGAACGAGATGCTCCTTCCCATCGTGAAAGAGCAAAACCCACCACCTTCGGTAAAAGGCAAGTGGATTAAAATCAAGTATATCACCCAATTACCGACACATTATCCTCAGTTTGTGTTCTTCTGCAACCTGCCCCAGTATATCCGCGACCCCTACAAACGCTTTGTCGAGAACCGACTGCGCGAAATGTGGGACTTCCACGGTGTACCCATTTCCATCTTCTTTAGAGCAAAATAGTTATTATTCAAAGTCATGGATTGTCTAGAGTCAGAAACTCTAGACAATCCAGATTAGTAATCTCAATAAATGATGAAAAAGATTTCTGTTTTCACAACCTTGGCTTTGGCCATATTATTAATATGTTCGTGCGGGCGCGTGCGCGAGGAAGTTATCCAAACCTACCCCAGCGGAAAGCCGATGCTGGTATTCCTGGTGAAGGGCAGCAAGAATGATCCCACACGCGTGGGCGAGAAGATGTACTATGAGAATGGCCAGATTCAATTTGAGAAGAAATTCTCCGGCAAACCCGAAGTTCCAGATGGTAAATGGAACTACTATTGGGACAACGGCCAGCTCTTTGCATCCGGAGATTTCAGCAAGCGCCATGATTTCGGTAGCAACTGGGAATTCTTCAACCGTAATGGCGCAGCCTACTACGACGGCAAGCTAGACTCGGTGTATGTCAGCGACATGGGTATGTTCGGCACCCCGACAACTGTGAACTTCTGCTCTGGCATTCACGAAGATGTCATCCAATTCTATAGCAACTACACTGTCCGCAGTTCTGAGCGCCTGACCAACGGCGCACGCTCCGGCCGTGTCTTCTTCTATTTCCCCAATGGCAACCCTCAGGTGGAAGCCAACTTTGTTGATGGACAAGAAGATGGACCATATATTGTTTATCAAGAAAATGGAATACCTTATTACCAAGGCAACTACCGCCAAGGTAAGCGCGTAGGTGCCTGGGAATTCTACGACCACGAAGGCAACCTTATCAATACCAAGGACTACGGCGAAGGAGAATAAATAATAACTATCAAAATCAGCAACAAGTGGACGTAAGACTAGACAACCCAATCTATCGCATTGTGGGTGAAGCAGCCGACAAGCTTGGTATACAAGCATTTGCGGTAGGCGGTGTTGTACGCGATTATTTCCTTCAACGCCATTGCACCGACATCGACATTGTATGCCTTGGCAATGGCATAGAGTTGGCCAAAGCCTCGGCCCACTCCATCAACCCTAATATCGAGGTATGCGTCTTTAAAAATTTCGGCACAGCCTCTTTCCATTATTTTCATAATGGCGAGGACTGGCAGATTGAGTTTGTTGGTGCCAGACGCGAAAGCTATCGCCGCGACAGCCGCAAACCCATCGTGGAGAACGGAACTTTGGAAGACGACCAGAATCGCCGCGACTTTACTATCAATGCCATGGCAGCATCGGTGAATGCCGACACTTTCGGTCAATTGATTGATCCATTTGGCGGCATCCAAGACTTAAACCAGGGTATTATCCGTACACCTCTGGACCCTGACATCACTTTCAGCGACGACCCGCTGAGAATGATGCGAGCCATCCGATTCGCTTCGCAGTTAGGCTTTTACATCCAAGATTCCACCTTCAAAGCCATCCAGCGCAATGCTGAACGTATCAAGATTGTTTCCGCGGAACGCATTACCGTTGAACTCAATAAGATAATCCTGTCTCCCAGACCTTCTGTCGGACTCAGACTCCTGCAAAAATCTGGTTTGATGGACCTTATCTTCCCAGAATTCAGCCACCTGAAAGGTGTAGAGGCTGTGGGCTCGCGTGCGCATAAGGATAATTTTATCCATACGCTGACAGTCGTGGATAATGTGGCCAAACACAGCAACGACTTATGGCTCCGCTGGGCTGCAATCTTGCACGACATCGGCAAGCCTGCCACAAAACGCTACGACGAGAAACTTGGCTGGACATTCCATGGCCACGAAGTGCGCGGAAGCAAGATGGTGAAGAAAATTTTCACTCGCCTGCGCCTACCTCTCGATTCCAAGATGAAATACGTGGAGAAATTGGTACTGTTGCACTTACGACCAATTATCCTAGCCGAAGACGAGGTGACGGACTCGGCCGTGCGCAGACTCTTGTTTGACGCCGGCGACGATATCGACGATTTGATGATTCTTTGCGAAGCCGACATCACCAGCAAGAACGAGGAGAAAGTACGCAAGTATCTGCGCAATTTCAAAATTGTGCGCAAGAAACTGATAGAACTTGAAGAAAAGGACCGCATCCGCAACTTCCAACCCCCTATCAGTGGCGAAGATATCATGACAACCTTCGGAATCCCCCCATGCCGTGAGATTGGCACCATCAAGGATGCCATCAAGGATGCCATTCTCGACGGTGTTATCCCCAACGAACGCGAAGCCGCCTGGCAGATGATGCTTGATATGGCTAAAGATTTAGGACTACAACCCGTTGAAAAATAAACTAATATTCATACTCGGACCTACCGCCTCGGGAAAAACTGCCCGAGCAATAGAGCTAGCTCAAGAGCTTGGCACTGAAATTGTATCGTGCGATTCAAGGCAATTCTATAGCGAGCTGAACATCGGTGTGGCAAGGCCTTCTGAAGAAGAACTTGCCGCAGCCAAGCATCACTTTATCGCTTGTAGGTCTGTAGAGAATCCGTTCAACGTGTTTGAATACGAACAAGAGGCGATGGCCTGCCTTGAGAATATTTTTGATAATCATGAAGTAGCTATCGCTGTAGGAGGCAGCGGATTGTATATTGACGCATTACGACAAGGGATGGCAGTCCTCCCCGACCCTGCTCCCGACCTCCGAGAGGAACTTCAACAAAAACTGAAAGACGAAGGAGTGGAAAGTCTGCGTTCGATGCTTAAACTCTTAGATCCAGATTACTACGCACAGGTAGACCTGGCCAATGGAGTCAGAATTCAGCGGGCCTTGGAGGTGTGCATCACAGCTGGCAAACCCTACAGCCAACTAATCAACCAGCCATTGCGTCCACGACCTTTTGATATTGAGACCATCGTGATAGAACGTGACCGCACCGAACTACGTCAACGCATTGACATGCGTGTGGATATGATGATGGCCCAGGGACTGGAGGCCGAAGCCCGCTCCATGTTCCACCTTCGCCATCTCAACACACTCAACACCGTGGGCTACAAAGAGTTCTTCAACCTGTGGGATACATCCGACACACCTTTTCACCTCACCCCCGTGCAGCAGACCGAAGTGGCCTCGGCCATCAAACTCAACACATGGCACTATGCGAAAAAGCAACTCACCTGGCTCAAACGTATGCAGAAAGAAATGTGATATCCATTTCCTGAAACCGGAACGAATGAAAATATATAATATAGAATAATACATTATTAATAACCCAACATTATGAAACACATCTTTAGAACCCTTATGATGATGGCTGCCCTCTTTGCCGTTGCAGCCTGTGGAAAAGACGACAACACACAACCCGTCGTACCCGATGTACCCGAGCGTCCCGCCAACACCGATGCTGTCCAGATTCATCTCGACGCTGTTACCCCCGAGACCATCACTTGCACCTTCGACAAAGTAGACTCATGCACCAGCTATCGCATTCTCTGCTGCGAACCCGAGTCGCAAGAGATGTTCTTCCCCATGTTTGGATTCACCTCTTGGGAACAGGCCACCGAGGCTTGGGGGCTGCTCTGCATCGGTGACACCACCTATACCTGGGATGAGATGATCCCCAACACCAACTACGTCATCTTCGTATTGGCCCATTTCGCCACCCACGACACCCTCATCACCGACACCGTCGTCACTCAAACCCTTGGCGGTCATGGAACCAGCAGCATCTCGCTGGAGGTAAAGGACATTACCAGCTCCACTGTAACTACCATAGCTACCCCCAATGCCGAGACCGCTCTGTTTAAAGACTTTATCATCAGCAAGGCTTACTACGAGGAAATCGGCCACGACTCCACCATCGCCCTCCTCAAGTCCGACTACTACGAGCACTACTCAGTCGACACATGGACCTGGTTTGACCTCACCCCCAACACCGAGTATTACTTTGCCGGCATTGGCAAGAACGCCGATGGCCAGTGGGGCGAAATGAGTATGGTGTCCTTCTCCACCACCGCATCCAAGAAACGCAAATAATCATCAATGCGTAAACTCCAGTTTATTCTTTCCGCACTGATTCTCATCCTGGTAGGATGCGCTCGAGAGGATGACATTCGCCCTATCGACAATCTGCCCATGCACCACTGCATCATCGGCAGCGACACTGTCTATCTCAGCGATGTCATTCGGTTTCAACGCTATGAGGCCCGCTATTACTTCTATGTAAACGACAATCTCTTGGTAGCAGTAGACGCAATTGAAGACAGCCTTGGAAGCACCGCAACACTTGAAAACATAGACGGCACAAACCCATGTCATGTCTATTATTGCGGAGACTCGCTGCTATTCAACTACATTGTCACAACCAGACAAATAGCTGGCGAATACGAAATCCATGTTGATGGCATTTCGGTCCAAGACACATCATTGAAGATTCAGCTCAGCTATCGCGGCAGCATACTTGATTTGAACCAAAAGACTGGATGCGGATACCTGGCCAAAGATTTTGACACAATCGCCATATCTCAGCTCAGCTATCGCGGAACTCTAGTCGGAGGCTACTATGAGTTAATTGATGCACAAAACATTGACTCATATAGTCTGGGAAGAATAAGAATTATTGGAAACCCACATAGTGGCTCCTATGAGTTGGCCAACAATGGCGAGATTCAGGTTTACTACGAAAAAGGTATTCCTGGCACCTGCCCCGGCATTGTCTCCTATCCTGTCACCAAAGGCACGCTACAATTCTCCAACTCAACCGAAAGGTATTCCATCATTCTTCATGGCGAGACCGACCATTGGAAAATTGCCTTAGAATACAACGGCAAATGTTTCGACTCCACACTAATCCCCCTAGAATGGTGAAGAATTCCTTTGAACAAAAATCTCTGATACAAAATCCCCGGTCCGAAAACCGGGGATTTTTGTTTTCCAACGGAACTGAGTGCGATTCTATTTTTGGATTTTACATTTTACAATCACAACTATTCTACTTGTATTCAACATGATACGAATGCTAAAATGTAAAATTTACATTTAATTTGTAAAATTTACATTTCTGGATATCAAGCCGAAATACGGCAAAAATGTAAAATGGATTTTACATGTATAATTTCACAAAATCGACATCAAAGCAGTTGATTACTAGGCGATTTGCATCAAATGTAAAATGTAAAATCAATTTTAAGGTATCCCTATTTCCAAAGCCCCTGAACCAAGCTAAAGACATTTTACATTTTATGTTCTCACGGCACTCTCAAATCCGACTTTAGCACCACCCAAGAGACTCCACTATGCCTCCGCTCCTATGGACGGGTCTAGAACGGGTCTTCAACGGGCCTTCAACGGGAGTGAGATGAAGCCACATTTTGCCACGCAGAAGACTATTTGACTACACACTTTGCGGAAAATTAGTTTAGCCGATAGGTTGTCGCTGTGCAATCTAATCTCAGCCAGCTGTGTGTATTGAAGATCATTTCACCGCACACCCAAAGCTAGTTGGTTTACATTATAACAGTTTGAGAACATACATTGTTGCATGACGGAATATAGATATTCGATTGCACTTTAACAACAATTCCGAGAAAATCAACCAATTACTGTTAAAAAAGATAATATCCCCGGCCTTGCGGTCGGGGATATTATAATGAAATAATCTATATTTACAAATTATTTCTGCATGTTTTTGAGGCGCTCGGTGAGCATGGGAACGATCTTGTGGAGGTCGCCTACGATGCCGAGGTCTGCCACATTGAAGATGGGGGCAAACTTATCTTTGTTGATGGCAATGATAAGGTCGCTCTCCTCCATGCCGGCGAGGTGCTGGATGGCACCGCTGATACCGCATGCCATATAGAGGGCGGGGCGGACGGTCTTACCAGTCTGACCAACCTGGTGGCTAGCGTCCATGACGCCAGCGTCAACCATTGCACGGCTGCTGGAAACTTCGCCACCGAGTTCCTTGGCAAGAGCTTCGAGTTTGTCGAAACCTTCCTTGTTAGCAACACCACGGCCACCGGAAACAAGAACCTTAGCCTGGCTGATGTCAGCGATAACTTTTTCTTCCTTAACGGTCTTAACAACCTTTACGCGAGCGATTTTCTTCTCGTCGAACTTCACGTTGCACTCAACAACCTCGCCTTTGCGGTTAGCATCGGCAGCCAGTTTCTGCATAACGCCGGGCCGTACGGTAGACATCTGGGGGCGATTGTTCTTGCAGAGGATGGTGGCCATCAGGTTGCCGCCGAAAGCGGGGCGGGTCATACGGAACTCGTGAGCCTCGTCGTCACTGATTTCCAGCTTGGTAGCGTCAGCGGTAAGGCCGGTGACGTTGCGAGCGGAAACGCGGGGGCCGAGGTCGCGGCCGATGGTGGTAGCACCGATAAGCATGATGCTGGGCTTGTTCTCAGCGATAATCTGGGTGATAGCCTCGGTGTAGGGTTCGGTGAGATAGGTGGCCAGCAAGTCGTGGTCGCAAACGATAACCTTGTCGGCACCGTGGGCGATGAGAGTCTGAGCCTGGTCCTTGATGTTCTTGCCGAGAAGCATAGCAACAACCTTTTCGTTGTTAGCGTCAGCCAGCTCGCGGGCTTTACCTAACAGCTCAAGAGCTACATTCTGGATCTTGCCGTCGCGCTGTTCGGCAAATACGTAAACGTCTTTATAATCTGCTAAATTCATGGCTATTAGATAATATGTTTTTCTTTCAGTTTATTGATGATGAGTTCCACAGCCTCTTCGGGGGTAACCTCGAAGGTCTGGCCAGCAGGCTTGAGCTGCTTGGGGAAGGACTTGAACACGGAGGTGGGGGAACCTGCCTTACCGATGCGGTCCTCAGGAACGTTGATGCGGTCAGCACCCCAGACTTCGACTTCCTTGTCGAAAGCGGTAACGATGCCGTTGACAGTCATATAGCGGGGCTGAACTGCGCTTGCCAGAGCGGTGACGACGCAGGGAGCCTGCATTTCGAGAATCTGGTAGCCGTCTTCCATCTGCTTGCGGATGGTGAAGGTCTTGGTAGCCTCATCGTACTGGAGGTCTTCCATGTAGGAAACCTGGGGGAGGTCGAGGTGCTCAGCAATCTGAGGACCAACCTGTGCGGTGTCGCCATCGATAGCCTGGCGGCCGGTGATGATGAGGTCGTATTCCATGGTGCGGAGAGCGCCAGCGATAGCGCTGGAAGTTGCCAGGGTATCGGCACCACCGAGCTTGCGGTCGGTGAGGAGGATAGCGCGGTCAACACCCATAGCCAGAGCTTCGCGGAGGATAGCCTCGGCCTGGGGAAGGCCCATGGTGATGACGGTGACGTGTGCGCCGTATTTATCTTTCAGCTGGAGAGCAAACTCCAAACCGCCCTTATCGTCGGGGTTCATAATGCTGGGAACGCCCTCACGGATAAGTGTGCCGGTCTGCGGATTAATTTTCACCTCGGTGGTGTCCGGCACTTGCTTTATGCAAACTACAATTTTCATGTTTTCTGTTTGATTTTTCTCTAGAAATTCTAGAAGTCCTAGAAGTTCTAGAAGTTCTAGATTTTATTTAAACAACTTGCCGGCAATAACCATGCGCTGTACCTCGCTGGTGCCCTCGTAGATCTCGGTGATCTTGGCGTCGCGCATCATGCGCTCAACGGGATATTCGCGGGTGTAACCGTAACCACCGTGGAACTGAACTGCCTTGGTGGTGACTTCCATAGCGGTCTCTGCAGCGAAGAGCTTAGCCATAGCGGCCTCGGCGCTGTAAGGCAGACCGTTGTCCTTGTTGTAATGAGCACGACGAACCAGGAGGCGGGCAGCCTGGACCTTGGTCTCGAGGTCGGCCATCTGGAACTGGGTGTTCTGGAACTGGCTGATGGAACGGCCGAACTGTTTGCGCTCCTTGGTGTACTTAACAGTCTCGTCCATAGCACCCTGAGCGATACCCAGAGCCTGGCTGGCGATACCGATACGGCCGCCGTCGAGGGTCTTCATAGCAAGACCGAAGCCCTTGCCAATCTGGCCAAGGAGGTTCTCCTTAGGAACGATGCAGTCTTCGAAGATGAGCTCGGTAGTGGCGCTGCCACGGATACCCATTTTCTTCTCTTTCTTGCCTACGCTGAAGCCGGGGAAGTTCTTCTCAACGATGAAAGCGCTGATACCCTTGGTACCCAGGCTCTTGTCGGTCATAGCGATGATGATGAACACATCGGCATAGCTACCGTTGGTGATGAAGATCTTGCTGCCATTGAGCTTCCAGTGATCGCCGCAATCCTCAGCGATGGTCTGCTGGCCAGCTGCGTCGGTACCGGCATTGGGCTCGGTGAGACCGAAAGCACCAATCCACTCGCCGCTAGCGAGTTTGGGCAGATATTTCATTTTCTGTTCCTCAGTACCAGCTTCCAGAATGGGAGCGCAGCAGAGGCTGGTGTGGGCGGAAAGGATAACGCCGGTGGTGGCGCAAACGCGAGAGAGTTCCTCAACGGCCATACCGTACATAATGTTGGTGCCACCAGCACCACCGTACTGGGTGGGAACGGGAATACCCATCAGGCCGATTTTGGCCATTTTCTTGACTGTCTCCATGGGGAAGCGTTCTTCCTCATCAACTTCGGCAGCCAGGGGCTTAACCTCTTTCTCTGCAAATTCGCGGATCATCTGCAGGAAGAGCTGTTCTTGTTTAGTGCAACTAAAATCCATAATATATATATTTGTTGTTTTTTTGATTTAGGGTTTGCTGATTTGAGGTTTGCTGGATCGCAGATCTGACTTTTGGCTTCCGCCCATCAGTCCAACAATTCAACAAAAAAATCAATTCAACAATTATTTCACTGCGATAGTCTCAATCTCGACCAGTGCGCCCAGGGGAAGGCCCTTAACGGCGAAAGCTGCGCGAGCGGGGCAGTCGGTGCTGTAGTACTTAGCGTAAACCTCGTTCATGGGTTTGAAATACTCCATGTCGGCCAAGAGGCAAGTGCTCTTCACCACATCCTGGAAGGTGAAACCAGCCTCATCGAGGATGGCCTTGATGTTCTGCATTACCTGCTCGGTCTGGGCAGTGATGCCTTCAGGCATAGCCTTGGTCTCGGGATTCACGGGAATCTGGCCAGAGATATAAAGGGTGTTGCCGGCAAGGATAGCCTGGCTGTAAGGACCGATAGCTGCGGGAGCTTTAGGGGTGTTGATAACTTTCTTCATATTGAAATATCGTTATTTATTATTATTTTTGAATATATTTTTATTTTGCAAAGATAAGATTTTTTTTTGATATAATAATATTATTGATAAAAAAAACATTTTTTAGCAATGTCCGGAGCGAAATTCTCACCTTCCGGACGTGCCATCTTATTTGCGTCGAACCTGCCGTGAAACATCGCTTTACGGACGTTCCACGGAGCGGGTCTACGGCGGAGCTACAACGGGTTTTCTACGGGCTTACTGTTTTCTATTCCAAACGCCACTTTAGCGTTCTCAATATATCGCCACGGGCATAAAAATCTGAAACACCAATTGCGCATTCTGAACCACTAGTGTCTACTAAAAATCAAGTTCTAGTTGGCCATTGTTGCTAGAACACTTATCCATATCGGCAACTGGGGCCGAGAAAAGTTCTCGAATAGGCGATTTGTCAAGAAGAGATCCCCTTAGAACCCGCAGCACATCATACATACTTCGGTTAAGCTGCATGTCGTGCTCAGCAATGGCAATCAGACAATAGGTGGAGATGGCTATATAGATTTGGATTCTGACCGCGTTTTCAGATGTTCCCCAAAAGGATTTGATATACAAGTGCTGCTTGATCCATTTGAAGAAAAGTTCTACTTGCCACCGCTTCTTGTACAGAAGAGCGATGTCTGATGCGCTGATATAAAATGCGT
>JAZLLD010000093.1:0-5475 GCA_045597945.1 Bacteroidales bacterium | reverse complement strand
AGCACCTCGCGGAGGTTGTGGGTGGGCATATTGGTGGCCATACCCACGGCGATACCGCTGGAGCCGTTGACAAGAAGGTTGGGGATGCGTGTGGACAGAACGGTGGGCTCTTCGCGCTCGTTGGTGTAGGTGGGCATCATGTCGACGGTGTCCTTCTTGATGTCGGCCAGTATATCGTTGGCCATCTGCATCATGCGGCACTCGGTATAACGCATAGCAGCAGGGCTGTCGCCATCGATGCTACCAAAGTTACCCTGGCCGTCGACCAAAGGATAGCGCATGTTCCAGTCCTGTGCCAGGCGCACCATGGCCATATAGACTGAGGAGTCGCCGTGGGGGTGGTACTGACCGAGCACCTCACCGACCACGGTGGCGCATTTGCGGTAAGCGGTGTTGTAATACATGCCCATGTCGTTCATGGCATAGAGGATGCGACGCTGAACGGGTTTGAGACCATCACGGACATCAGGCAGCGCACGAGACACGATTACCGACATGGCATAGTCGATATAGGCTGTCTTCATCGTAGTTTCGATGTCTACGCGCGTGATTTTTTCGTTTTCAGAAACCATCTTATATTATTATATTATTGTATATCAATTATAAAATAAATATTATCTTTCGATAATGAATTACAAAGATACGTTTTTTTTGTTAAATAGCGAAATTTTGAGGCGAAAAGTTTTTAATTTTATGTTTCAAACATGCCTGGCAGCCTCCGATTTGGGCATTAAACAGAGCGGAATTGAAGCTGGCAATAAGTCCGGAGAGAGCCCAGTGTAGGTCCGCTCTGAGCCCACTTCCGTGGCCGGGAAAATGGCGGATGCTAATGCAAGTTTTTCATGGAAGAGCGATTCTTTTAATTGCCGCAAAGACGACAATAAATTTTAGTGTAAAACAACCTCTCAGAATCGCATCAATGGATGTTTTTTCATGCGATAAGTGGCGGCCTTGGCAGCTTCCGAACCTTGGTCGGGACTGTTCGCGGATGCCGAATATGCGCTTTTGCGAGTGCTAATATTCATTGGTTTGGCGGGGTTTGAGAGAGATAAACATATTGGTGTTGAAAATAATGTTGGAAGAGTGGTTTCTATTCACATTATTTGTAGTAATTTTGCATCGTGAAATATTGACTATGGAAGCGAAATTATCAGAACACGCAAAACAAACGATTACTAACAGTCGTGACGAGGCTATCCGCCTGAAAAACGGTGCGATAGGCCCTGAGCATCTGTATCTTGGCATCATCCGCCAAAATGACTGCTCGGGCGTGCGGCTGCTGCAGGATATGAATGTCGACAACGCGGCCATCAAAGCCAAGATTGAAAATACTATCGGGCAGATGGACAGCGTGATACGCTATAGTGTTGACAGTGAGATTCCCATGCTGCGCCAGTCGGAGAAAATCCTGCGCCTCAGCTACCTTGAAAGCACGAAGTTGAAGTCCAAGGAAATCCACACGGTTCACATTATCCTGGCCATAATGAAGGAGAACGAGAACCTGGTGTCGCAGCTGCTGAAGAATTACAACGTCGACCATGAAAGATGTATAAAATTCTTGCAGTCGCAAGGGTCTATTCCTCCTTCTGCCAATGTGTCGGACGAGGCCTCTCCCCTACCCGATTTTCGGTCGCAGACCAGCGAGGACGACAATGACGACGCTTTCCCTGACCCCGGTTCTGAGAAGTCGCATTCCGGCAGCTATAGCGGCGGTGCTGGACAGCAAAAGCCAGACGGCAAAACCCCCGCTCTGGAAAATTTTGGTCGCGACTTGACCAAACTGGCCCATGAGGGCAAGCTGGATCCGATTGTTGGCCGCGAAAAGGAATTGGAGCGAATCGCCCAGATTCTTTCGCGCCGAAAGAAGAACAACCCCATCCTGATTGGCGAACCCGGCGTGGGCAAGAGTGCCATAGCCGAAGGTTTGGCATTGCGCATCATCGAAGGCCGAGTGCCTAGAACGCTGTATGACAAGCGAGTGGTGTCGCTCGACCTGGCCTCCCTAGTGGCTGGCACCAAGTATCGCGGCCAATTTGAGGAACGCATGAAGGCGGTGTTGAACGAACTGGAACGCAACCCGGATATCATTATCTTTATTGATGAAATTCACACGATTGTGGGCGCCGGTAGTGCCAGCGGTTCGTTGGATGCTTCCAATATGTTCAAACCGGCATTGGCCCGAGGCGAAATCCAGTGCATCGGCACCACCACACTCGACGAATATCGCCAATATATTGAGAAGGATGGAGCCTTGGAGCGCCGATTCCAGAAAGTGCTGGTGGAAGCCACCACACCGTCCGAAACTCTGACGATCTTACGCAAAATCAAGCAGAAATATGAAGACCACCACTTGGTGCAATATACCGAAGAAGCACTCAAAGCATGTGTCTCGCTGACAGAACGTTATGTGAGCGACAGAGTGCTTCCAGACAAAGCTATCGACGCATTGGACGAAGCCGGCGCAAGGGTTCGCATAGCCCATGTAGAGGTGCCGGAGGACATCATTGCTTTGGAAAGCGAGATTGCCCGTATGGAAAACCTGAAGCGCGAAGTGCTGGCCAAGAAAAGCTACAACGAGGCTGTAGTCTATCGCGACCAAGTGCGCCAACTGCGCGAAAAACTGGCTGAGCGTAAGCAAGATTTAGAAGCCAACGACCGCGAGAACCGCGTGCAGGTGACCGACCAGGATGTGGCCGAGGTAGTGGCAATGATGACCGGTGTTCCCGTGCAGCGCATAGCCCAGAATGAAGGCAACAGGCTGCTGAAGATGGAAGAAGAACTGCAGGGCTCGGTCGTGGGCCAGGACGAGGCCGTGAGCCAGGTGAGCAAGGCCATTCGCCGCAACCGTGCCGGACTGAAAGATCCCAACCGCCCCATCGGCTCATTCATCTTTGTCGGCCCAACAGGCGTCGGCAAAACATATCTGACCAAGATACTGGCAAAATATCTTTTTGATAGCGAGGCCAATATGATTCGTATTGACATGAGCGAATACATGGAGAAATTCGCAGTCTCGCGCCTGATAGGCGCACCTCCAGGATATGTGGGTTATGAAGAAGGCGGCCAGCTGACCGAAAAAGTGCGTCGCAAACCCTACTCCATCGTGTTGCTGGACGAGATTGAAAAAGCCCATTCCGATGTGTTTAATATCCTTCTCCAGGTGCTGGACGATGGCCAGCTGACCGATGGCTTGGGACGCAAAGTGGATTTTAAGAACACTATCATTATCATGACTTCCAACATCGGCACACGCCAGTTGAAGGAAACCGGCATAGGCATGGGATTCAACACCACCGCTCGCGATGCAGAACGCAGTTCGCTGGAGCGCTCGGTGATCGAAAAAGAAATGAAAAAGAAATTCGCTCCTGAGTTCTTGAACCGCATTGACGACGTAGTGTTCTTCAACAGCCTGAAACGTGAAGATATTCATAAGATTATCAACATCGAGTTAAAGGGTCTCTTCAATCGCGTAAAGTCTATGGGCTATGAGATTGACATAGATGACGAGGCCAGAGATTTCATCGTTAAACATGGCTGGGATGAGCAATATGGCGCACGCCCCCTCCGCCGAGCAATCCAGCGATATATCGAGGATGACTTGGCCGACGAAATCATCAAGGCCGACACTGTGCCGGGCGACACAATCCACATCACCGTGCAGCCCCAGACCGAGGATGCCGAGGCCAAGATTATTTTTGCAATTGAGAAAAAGGCAAAGCTTTTAGAATAGTTTTTTGAAAGTAACATTCACAAGATGGATTACACTGTAGTCCATCTTTTTTTATTTTTGCAGAAACAACGCACTCAAACCGCACAAGCCTTTTTAAGTCCTATTTTCTGAAAAAAAGCGGCGCTAACTACTATTTTTGAAATAATGCTTCATGGCCGATTGGCCGACTCCGGAGCACTCCCGTTGAAGGCCCGTTGAAGACCCGTTGTAGACCCGTCCTGCTAGGATGGGGAAAAACGGAGCTAAAGTGGTGTTTCACCAGGATTTTTGTGAAGGCACTTTTCTCATTCTATCTTGTCCTCTTTTGGATATGCCATTCCTGGAGGAAAAGAAATCCGGCCCACAGATTTGCGGGCCGGATTATCTATGATGAAGAAATAGATGGACTATTTCTCAGCGGGCCATACGGGCTGGAGATTACGATCGCCGTAAGCGTCGTCGATCTTGCTGATGGTGGGCCAGTACTTATCGTCGTGCTCTAAGGGGAAGGCAGCAACCTTACGGCTGTAAGGATAGTTCCATTCCTCAGCGCAGACAACCTGCATGGTGTGAGGAGCGTTGGCGATAGGATTGTTGTGCTCATCCATCTTGCCGGTCATGATGTCGTCAATTTCCTGACGAATAGCAATGAGAGCGTCGCAGAGGCGATCGAGTTCGCTAAGGGGCTCACTCTCGGTAGGCTCAACCATGAGGGTGTTGTGGACAGGGAATGCCACGGTGGGAGCATGGAAGCCATAGTCGTCGAGACGGCGGGCGATGTCGCCAACACCAACCTTGAGGCTGAATTCGCTGAAGTCAACGATCATCTCGTGGCCGCACATACCGTTCTTGTTGGTATAGAGAATCTTATAGTATTTCTGCAGGCGAGCGCGCAGATAGTTGGCGTTCAGGATAGCATGACGGGTAGCCTCGGTGAGACCGTTGCCGCCGAGCATAAGCAGATAGCCGTAGCTGATGGGGAAGAGCAGGGAGTTGCCGTAAGGAGCGGCAGCCATAGCGTTACCCTTCTTGCCACCGACCTCAAGCTGACCGTGGTTGGGCAGGAAGTCGAGCAGTTTAGCGCTGACAGCGATAGGACCAACGCCGGAACCTCCACCACCATGAGGACCTGCGAAGGATTTGTGGAGGTTGAGGTGGCAGACATCAGCACCCATGTGGCCGGGGCTGGTGAGACCAATCTGTGCGTTCATGTTAGCACCGTCCATGTAGACAAGACCACCAGCATTGTGGATGATGTCAACGATTTCAAGAATGCCTTCTTCGAAAGCACCATGGGTGGAAGGATAGGTGATCATGATGCAGGACAGGTTGTCCTTATGCTCAGCAACTTTGACTTTGAGGTCTTCGATATCGACATCACCACGATCATTGCACTTAACAACTACGACGGTCATACCGGCCTTAGCTGCGGATGCGGGGTTGGTACCGTGAGCGGATGCGGGGATGAGGCAGACATTGCGGTGAGCGTTGCCATTGTCAATATGGTAGTTGCGGATGACGGTGAGACCGCTGTATTCGCCAGCAGAACCGGAGTTGGGCTGCAGGGAGACACCAGCAAAACCGGTGACGATAGCGAGGAGGTCTTCCATCTCATTGATAAGTTCGGTCCAACCTTCGGTCTGGTCTGCGGGAGCAAAGGGGTGGATTGCGCTGAATTCAGCCCAGCTGAGGGGCATCATTTCAGCAGCAGCGTTGAGCTTCATGGTGCAGCTTCCGAGCGGAATCATGGCGCGGTTGAGGCTGAG
>JAZLLD010000092.1:0-8458 GCA_045597945.1 Bacteroidales bacterium | reverse complement strand
TTTCTGCACTTTTTTTCGGCAACGGAGGTGACTGTGCAGGTGTTTATGATGTATACGTCGGCCTTGTCTCTAAAATCAACCATCTGGTATCCTGCTTCGATGAATTGCGACTGCAAGTGGCTGGTTTCTGCAAAGTTGAGTTTGCATCCGAGAGTGTGTGTTGCTACCTTCATTAGTGTTAATAATAGTTAAATATTAGTAAAAGATGCGATATGTCAGATTTTATTCGTAATTTTGCAAACGCATTTGAGAGGGAATTAAGGCTTTAACTAAGCTTTAAATCAGATGCTTAGGTTTTTGTTTTACCTAAAAAAGGATTTTGTAATAGTGTTTAATGGGAAAATGGGGCGTCGTGAGATGCCCCGTTTTTTTTATGTCCCTCAAGTTCCATGTCAAACACTAATTTCATTTTTTAGGATGGTTGTTTTCAAAGGCTTCTGCGGGGCTCCGCAGAAGCCTTTGATAGTGATTGGCTAGTTCTCGAAATCGAAAGCGCCTCCGTCTTCCTCGGTTTTGCGCTGGAGCTTCAAGCTCTTGAGCATTCTCATGCAGTCGTCGTCGGGGAAGATGTCGAAATCGGGTTTGGGGTCGAGGTTCAGGATTTCGCGTCCTTCGCGGTCGCGAGTGGTGCCGATGACCAGGTTGGTGGCAACCATGATGCGGTTGTCTTTGTTGGCCAGGGTGAATCGCTCGCTGCCGATACGGCCGAATACCACCTCGGCGGGTTCTTCGTCGGTCAGTTTGGTGCCGCTGGTGAGGTAGATGATGGTCTTCTTCTTGCCCTGGGCGGCGATGTAATTGATGTCGTAGATAGAGACGAAGCGTTCCTCGGGCAGGAGGAGGCGGATTTCGCGGTCTCGCATGGTGCCGTTGGACCAGCGCTCGCGGACGACTACTTTGTTGTCCTCAAAGTAGTTCCAGTTGCCGTTGCGCAGGCCGTTGTTGTAGTTTCCTTCGCGAACCAGCTGTTGCGCATCGTTGTATTCAACCAGGCGGCCCTCAATGAGGCCGTTCACATAAGTGGCAGTAATCCAGCCTTTGGTGCCGATGCGTTTCCACCAGCGACCATTGCGGTGGTTGTCGGACCAGTTGCACACCTCGGCGGTGTCGCCTTCAGAGGTGAAGAGCACCTGCAGACCGTTGCGGACGCCCATCTTATAGGTGGTTTTCTTGAGGAGTTTGCCGTTGATGGAGTAGAACTCCCAGAGGCCGTCGCGGTTTTTCTGGTTGAAATTACCGGTGGCCAGGAGGTGGCCGTCTTCGTCGTAGACTTTGTGTTTGCAGATTTTACCCGCAACGATGTAGTCGTTTTGGATGCGAATCTTGCCGTTGGGGTAGAAATAGGTGAAGGTGCCGGTCTCCATGTCGTCCACGAATTCGCCTTCATAAATTTTGGCTCCTTGCTTGTCGGTTTTTACCCAATGGCCTTGGCGGCGGCCCTGTTTGTCCATCTGATTTTGTGCCTGGCAGGCCAAACCTACCATCATCAGCACAAGTGCAATTACTTTGTATCTCATATTGTATTAATAATTTGTATCAATTAATATAAATATTTGTTGATAAAATAATTTGCAAAAATACAATTTTTTTTCAAATATATCGTTTTATTGGCAATAAAAATAATGAACAAGGCATTTTTTATAACTCTTCTGGCCCTGATTTCCTCGGTCCTGCTCCCCCTGTCGGCACAACAGGTGTTGCAGGGTCGTGTGGTTGATAATGATGGCCATGGTGTTGAGTTTGTGAATGTGGGTGTGGTCAATGCCAGCACCCCTTACGGCACTACGACCGACGCCCGCGGATTCTTCTCGCTGAATATCAAGTCGACCGATAGCGTTACGGTGCGTGTGTCGTGCACCGGTTTTGAAGCTCAGGAACATCGCCTGAAACTGCATCAGGGTGAGAAGCGCCGTTTGAATCTGACACTCAAATCGCTATATACTCAGATTGGCGAGGTGACGGTGCGTGATGAGAATGTCCGCAACTCTACCTTTAGTCAGATTCAGCTGGAAAAGATTGAGCATCTGGTGGGTCCGAGTGACGGAATTGAGTCGCTCTTAAAGACCCTTCCCGATGTCAGTTCAAATAATGAGCTTTCTTCGCAGTATTCGGTCCGCGGTGGGTCGTTTGATGAGAACCTAGTGTATATCAACGATGTAGAAGTGTATCGTCCGCAACTTATCCGCAGTGGCCAGCAGGAGGGCATGAGTATTATCAATCCTGACTTGGTGGACCATCTGCTCTTTTCGCCAGGAGGGTTCGACGCCACTTATGGCGACAGATTGTCTTCGGCTCTGGATATCACCTACAGCCGCCCCATTGAGAATCGCAATCGTGTGTCGCTTTCGTTTCTGGGCGGTTCGTTGGCTTCGCAAGGACGTGTGGGAGAGCGGTTTACCTACAGCCTAGGATTCCGCCATCACAACAACAGCTACATCTTCCGCAGTTTGGAAACAGATGGTTCTTACACTTCGTCCTATACCGACTTGCAGGGTGTGTTCTCTTACCGCTTTAATGATAGCCTTAGTCTTTCATTCCTAGGTGTTTGGACGCGCAACCGCTATGGCCTCATTCCAGCTTCTCGCACTACGGCTTTTGGTGGTGTGAGTTCGGAATCGTTGGAAATGGATGTCTATTTCGATGGCAAGGAAGAAGATAGATACAACACGCTATTGGGCTCGGTATCACTGGAATACCATCCTACTGACGAATTCCAGCTGCGCTGGATAACTTCGGCGCAATATAATAAGGAACAAGAGATTTTCGACATCCAAGACGAATATTGGCTCTATCAGGTGAATATGGGTGAGAGTGTTGGCGACACGATGCGCTTTGACCGCGGCGTTGGTACGTTCCTCGAGCATGCCCGCAACTATTTGAATATGGGCATTTATGCCACTGAGCTGAAGGCCGTGAAGTATGCCCCTCTGGGCAATTGGTATTTTGGCGTCAAGGGTCAGATGGAGGACATCACCGACCGGATGCGCGAATGGAAGTGGGTGGACAGTGCCGGATATTCTTTCCCTACGGATCATCATACCCCGGGTCTTGACGACACTGTGGTTTTCAGCCCAATACTTCAGTCGTTCTGCCATACCGACAATCACATCCGCACCCTGCGAGGCATGGCCTACATCCAGCGCGAACTCAGCCTTTTCACTCGGCAGGATGACCAAATCCGCATTTTGGCCGGTGCTCGCGCACATTATTATAACACGTCGTATACTAGCGGCCAACCGCTTAATTCCCAGCTGCTATTTTCGCCTCGACTCTCGGTCAACTTCAAGCCTCATGGTGAGCAGGATATCCTCTACCGTGTGGCCTTGGGTGTCTATCAGCAACCGTCGCTTTATCGCGAGATGCGCCGTACCGATGGGTCGTTGTGCGTCAACCTGCCGGCACAGTGCTCTTACCAGGCCACTGGCACTTTCGACTGGAATCTCAAACTCTGGGAGCGCCCATTCCGCATTACTGCCGACTTATATTATAAGTATATCACCGACCTTGTTCCATACACCATTGACAATCTGCGCATAAGCTATAATCCTGATGCCGACGCAGTGGCCTACGCAGCAGGACTGAGCATCCGGGTGAATGGCGATTTTGTCGAAGGTCTTGAGTCGTGGGCAAGCCTTTCTCTCATGCAGACGCAGGAGAAAATCCTTGGCGATGATATCGGCTGGGTTTCTCGCCCCACCGACCAGCGACTCAGCTTCAAGGTGTTTATCCAGGACTATCTGCCCGAAATCCCTTGGTGGCGAATGAGTTTGAGCTTCCTTTTCGGTAGCCGTACTCCGGTGCTCTTCCCCTACCAAAACGACCGTGTGCCCCGCAACCATCTGCCATCTTATTTCAGAGTCGACTGGGGCAACATGGTGCAAATCACCCGGTTCGACCGTGTCCGCCACTCTCGCATTGGCGAATGGTTCGACGACATCTCGGTGGGCGTCGAGGTGTTCAACCTCTTCAATTATCGCAATGTAGTATCCTACATCTGGGTGGCCGACTACAGCAATCAGTATTATGCTGTGCCCAACTACCTCACAGCCAGGCAGATTAACCTTAAAATCACAGGAACTTTTTAGAATAACACAATATATTCGTCATGCTTAATCCTCCATCGCTACAACCGCTTGCGCCTCAGCAATATCGACTTGAGAACGGCAATACTATATATTATTTCAACAATCCGTCTCTCGATCTTGTAAAGCTCGACTTTACTTTCGAAGCTGGCAGTGCCTATCAGCAGTTCAAGTCGCAGGCCCATGCTGCCAATCAGCTCTTTGCCGAGGCAACGCAGCTCCATTCGGCACAGGAAGTGGCTGAATTTATGGACTTTCGCGGCATCGTAGTGGAGCGGATGGCCGATGTGATTCAGGGCAATGTATCCTTCTACTTTCTGCGCAAATATGCTGCAGAGTTGCTGCCCCTGGTGCGTGAATTCTTTGATGCTCCCGCCATTACGGCGCAGTTGTTTGATTCTTACCGTGCTAAACGGCGCCAGAAGATAGTGCAGGGGTTCCAGCAGACCGACTATCGTGCCCGCAACCGCTTTGATGAGTTGCTTTTTGGCAGCCACCATCCGCTGGGCACTTTTGCTCTCCCGGAGGATGTTGACAAACTCACCTCCGAGGCTGTGCTCGATTTTATTCACCAGCATTATCAGCTTAGCAACGCCCATATCGTAATGGCCGGCCAGATTGATGACGAATTGCTCAGCATGGCCGACAAGAGCTTTTCAACTGCTCAGTACGAGGCCGTTACAAAACTTGAACTTCCTCAGCCAAGTGCGGAAAATAATGTTTCCCGAGAGCATGTTGTCGTGCCGAACGCGGTGCAGAGTTCTTTGCGTATCGGCCGCATACTGCCTTTGAAATGGGACGACAAAGACTATTCGCAATTCATGGTGCTGTGTAATGTGCTGGGCGGTTATTTCGGATCCCGCCTCATGAGCAACATCCGCGAAGAAAAAGGCTATACCTACGGAATCTACAGCACCACGCAGATCTATCGTGGTTCAATCCTCTTCCTCATTGCTGCCGATGTGGCCGGACAAGTCACAAATGCCGCGGTGGAGGAAGTGCTGATAGAAGTGCAACGACTGAAAGATGAGCAGATTGGTGAGGATGAACTGGAACGTGTGCGCAATGTGATGATGGGCGATTTCATCCGCAATATCGATGGAACCTTTGAAATATCTGAGCGCTATCGCCAGATGGTGCCTTCCGGCATCACCGACCAGTTCTCGGTTAACTATCTCGATGCCATCCAGCATGTTACCCCCGCACAACTGCTGCAGGTGGCTCGGAAATACCTCAACCAACTCCTTGTGGTTACTGCAGGTCCTGAGTTGGAAAAATAACTTTTGACAAACCTCATTCTCAACAATATATCCATGGAACACAGCAAAGCCAACAGCGTCCTTATTATAGCAATTCATTATGCCATCTCTGCCGTTATTGGCTGGCTGGCTTATCGGCTGACAAGTCCTTTGACGCACCCTTACTGGGCTCTTTTTGTGGCTGATGCTGTGGCAACAATCTACATCTGGGCTTTGGGTTTGGTCTATAAAAATGTTTCTTTCTACGACCCCTATTGGAGTGTTGCTCCGCCGGTTATGCTCACTTGGTGGCTCTTGGCAAAAGGCGCTGCCACGCCGGCTGTCTTGCTCATGCTCGCAGCCGTGTGGTACTGGGCAATCCGCCTCACTTACAATTGGTATTTTACTTTCCATGGCCTCGGCCACGAAGATTGGCGCTATACCAAGTTCCGCACCCAGTGCCACCCCTTTATCTTTCATCTAATCAACTTCTTCGGGCTCAATATGGTGCCAACGATAGTTGTGTTTTTGGGCATGATTCCGGCCTTCGACATCATCGATTGTGGCGGCCTGGTTAACATGGTCACTATCATAGGTTTCGCAGTATGTATAGCAGCCGTCACCATCCAGCTCATTTCCGACCGCCAGGCACACCGTTTCCGCAGCAAAAATCCCGGCCAAGTGTGCCGCGTGGGTCTTTGGAAACATGGCCGGCATCCCAACTATTTTGGCGAGATTCTCATGTGGTGGGGCTTATGGATAATGTGGCTGCCAAATTGCAGCTCCGGGCATCAGTGGTTCATTGTAGGGCCAATCTCCATCACGCTGCTTTTCTGTTTCATCAGCGTGCCCCTCATGGAGCAGCGCCAGCTGGCCAACAAACCGGAGTATTCCGACTACAAGAAAAGCACCCGCATGTTCATCTAGTAGCCCCTTCAGCTGCCCTTGTCCACTTCCATCATCCGCATGATAAGTGGCTGGTTTACATTATAAGTATATCTCATAGTTGAAAGCCGTCATCTCATGCGATAATTGCAATGAGTGTGCCGTGATTGAATCAAATCGCTGAAGAATCATTTTCAGCTCAACCTAAACCATTTCGTTGAGATTGATTATCGATATTTCGCTGTCCCGCATCCTCCCCCTAGCTCCGCCCTTCCTCCGTTCCTTATCCTATATTTATACCTTAGTTATCCTATATTTATCCTATATAGAATAGAATAAATAAGGTATAACTATAGAATAAATAAGGTAAAACTAGCGAAGTTGTGGCGGGTTTTGGGGTAGGGGAGAGGACTTTTCGAGGCCGGTTGGAGAAGTAACGGATTCGTTTCTCGGGTTTGGTGACTCTGTGTTTCAATTGGTTAATTGCTCGGTTGCTTAGTGGGTCTGTGTTTGCTGCGGAATAGTCCAATTGGCTAAACAATTTGGAGGAAAATCTGCCTTAAATCAAATTTGAGGCGCATGCGTGGACCGAAGCATGAACATATTTTTTTATGGAAGATTAGTCTGGCCAGTTCGTTAAAAATAATATATTTTTATACAAAAGTTTAAATTGTCTAAAAAAAAGTGTATCTTTGCATTTCTCCCTCAAGTGAGCGGAGAGTGTTAATTGTTTGGAAACTAAAGATATAAAAACGATATGAGAAAATTAGCAGTAGTGGCTTTTGGCGGCAATGCGCTTTTGCGCAGTGGTCAGAAAGGCACTTACCACGAACAGATTGCAAATGTTGAGCAGACTTGCGAGTCTCTTTTCAACCTGTTGAAACGTAACTACAACATCGTCATCGGTCACGGCAACGGCCCCCAGGTCGGCAACGTGATGCTGCAGCACGAAGAGGGCAAGCGCGCCAACATCGAGGCCATGCCTATGGACTTCTGCGTGGCTGAGACCCAGGGCTCTATCGCCTACCTCATCGAGATGGGGCTTCGCAATGTTATGGCTCGCCACGATATTCACCGTGATGTGGTTACACTTGTGACCCAGGTGGCCGTGAACAAACTCGACCCGATGTTCCAAAATCCCACCAAGCCCGTGGGGCCGTACTACACCAAGGAGCAGGCCGACGAACTTGCCAAGGCCACTGGTGCCGTATATAAAGAAGACCCCAAGGGCCGTGGTTGGCGCAAGGTGGTGGCTTCGCCCAAGCCTACCCGCATCAACAACATCAAGATTGTCCAGCAATTGGCCAAGAGCGGCAACATTGTTGTCACCGTTGGCGGAGGTGGTATCCCCGTGGTGGAGGAGAGCGACTATGTGCGCGGTGTTGAGGCCGTTATCGACAAGGACCTCGCCAGCGCCCTCTGCGCTGTGGAAATCGGTGCTGATGAGTTCTACATCCTCACCGATGTGCCCAAGGTCTACATCAATTTCCGCAAGGAAAACGAGCAGGCTCTTGACACCATCACTATCGCCGAGGCAAAAAAATACCTCGAAGAGGGTCAGTTTGCCGAAGGCAGCATGGCTCCCAAGGTGCGTGCTGCCATCATGTTCGTGGAGCACGGCGGCAAGGAGTGCATCATCACCGAGGCGGGTCAGCTCGACAACCCCAACTGCGGCACTCGTATTGTAAGATAATATTTGAGGCATAATAACGATTATCAATTCAACAGTCATGAACACTCCCGAAACACCTCAAGGATCCTGGCTCAACAATCTGGTAGAAAGCCCCGGATATAAGACTTTCACAAATAGATTACGCATCATGGCTTCCATAGCAGCCCTATGCGGCCTTGTGGGACAGTTCTTGTTGCATGTCGAATCAATGAGTGTGTTCATGATCGTCGGCTTTGGAACATTGGCAATAGTCTTCTTCCTCAAAGCTTACGAAAGACCCAAATCTCTTTTAGACAATTTCGAAGACACCGAAAACCAGCCCCTCCAACCTGTAGGATTTTGGGCTTCAAAAGCATTTGCCAACTATTCCCAAAAGCTTTTTGGCTGGGGAGTTGCTGTACTCATTATCGGTCTCCTCTTTTTTCTCGAACACTGGCCAGGGTGGCAATCTATGCTCAGGATGGGTCTGCCTTCTGGCATTTTGGGTGTTGTTTTCAAACTTATCAGCAACAAAGCCCGCAATAATAGAATATAATAATCTTTTAAATATATTAATATGGCTTACAATTTAAGAAACCGCA
>JAZLLD010000091.1:0-23095 GCA_045597945.1 Bacteroidales bacterium | reverse complement strand
CCTCTCTATCTGACGATTACATCCTCTTTGAACAGTCTGAACTCAACCTTCGTCCTAGAAAACTTTTGAACTTTTCTTCCCCAAAACAAAAATTCTTGATATCTTTGCACAACGGTGTTGCACTTCGATATTGAATCTAAGCACACGCTTGCTTCCGCATATGGGACAATAAAGATGCTTCTTCTTCGTTCCTATATGCAGGATCGTCCTCCCTCCTTGGTATTCTTCTAGGGTGCATTTCTTTTCGCGTATTCCGAGGTTGTGGTACATAAAGCTGGCATTCATCGTAGTACTATGTTTTGTGGTTATTACATATACTCAATGTCAGCTTTTTTATTGTCCCCACCTATTCATTTGGCGGAAGAACCCATTTTTTCACTCCGCCACCTGCGTTCTGAGCACCATGATGCCTCAAATGAAGAAGATTATCGATGTTATTTCGCCAATAGCAGCAGGAGCTTTCGCACGCCCCTGCAAATTGGCGCCCATGCGGACATTCATTTATAAAAAAAGATTGCTGCACTTTAGACACCATATAGGTATCGACTGTGCAGCAATCTCTCTTTTAATCTTTGTGCGGATAGGGGGACTCGAACCCCCACTCCGTGAGGAACTAGATCCTAAGTCTAGCGCGGCTACCAATTACGCCATATCCGCGGGAGTATGCTGAGACTGATTAGTCTTGTGCTCCGATATCGTTTTTGTCAAGGGGTTGGGCCAGCAGGTTGGTGAAGTTGCCTGCGGCGTCGAACTCCATGCGGGTGTATTTGAGTTTGTTACCCAGGCCAGGGACTTTCTGACTGATAACAACATAGGTATAGGGCTTGGGTTTCTTGCCATCGACGCGCCACTTGGAGTCGAAGGTGTAGACGATCATGCGGCGAATCTGGTATTTCTCGCCAGCATATTTCTGTTCGAGATATTTGACGATGGCGGCGGTGTAGTGGTTTTTGTCAAGGACTTTGCCGGTAGCGACATGAGCCTCGGAGACAACATCGTAGACTTCTTCCATCTCCACGCCCTGGCGGTTGATGTAGTAGGCCACCACCTGTCCGCCGGAACGGTTGACCCATTCAGGCCCCTCGGTGACTTTGGATGCGGGGCAGAGTTTGTTGAAGTTGGCAGTGATGGCTGCAGTGGTGTCGATGTTGACGACCTCGGGCACATCTTCGACAGCTGCGGGGCGTTTGCCGCCCTTGTGGCTCTTGAGGTTCTTGAGGTGCTCGTCGGAGATTTCTTCCTGATCGGGGTTGTTGAGGGTGTAGAACTCGCGCTTGACAGCATCGGGGTCGGGGGCGTTGCTCTTCTGGAGACGTCCGCGGGGGTCGAAGATGAGTTCGTTGGGCGAGAAGCCCACACCAGTCTTGACAATCATCATGCGATAGTAGATGTCGCCGTCCATCTGCTCGACATAGTCAATGGAGTTGATGCGATAGCCGGGATAGCTGCTGGTGAAGTAGGTGTTCATTGCGGTGGGGCAATCTTCGGCTTTGACGGGGAAGGAGCTGTACTGCCAATCGCCATTATGGGTGAAGTAGGCATAGCCGTTCTGACCATCGGTGGAGAATTGTGCAATGTACTGTCCGGGCGACTGGTACCAGGTTTTGACCTTGTAGGAGTCGTACTTCTTTTCCAGGGCGATAAGCACCGATTTGGGCACTTGGGTCTCCTTGATCTTGGTTTGGGCCACCGAGAGGAGGGGCAACGCAAGAAGGAGGAAAAGGGCTATTTTTTTCATTGTCGGATTCTTTATTTTACCTAACGAAACGTGTTTATGCGTTTTTTATTGTATGCTTTAGTACTTTTTTTTGTGTTTTTTCTTTCACGACACTATTTAAAAAGTACGTCTTTGCGGTCGGGGGAGGTGGATACTGCGGTGATGGGCACACCTACAATCTTCTCGATAGCGGCAACATAGTCGAGGAGGCGCTGGGGGAGTTGGCCGTACTGGCTGATGCCTTCGAGGCTCTGTTTCCAGCCGGGGAAGGAGGTGAACTGTGGTTCAATTTCGACGGAGTTGAACTCGAAGGGGATCTCGTTGGTCTCGGCACCTTCGATTTTGTAGGAGGTGCAGACTTTGACCTCGTCGAAGTCGTTCATTACGTCGGCCTTGGTGAGGATGATGTCGGTGACGCCGTCAAGCATGCAGGCATAGCGCAAGGCGGTGAGGTCGAGCCAGCCGCAGCGACGGGCGCGGCCAGTGGTGGCACCAAATTCATGACCGATCTGGCAGAGGGCCTGGCCGGTGGTGTCGAAGAGCTCGGTGGGGAAGGGACCTGCGCCTACGCGGGTGCAGTAGGCTTTGCATATACCCATGACTTTGCCGATGCGGGAGGGAGCGATGCCGAGTCCGGTGCATACGCCAGCAGTGATGGTGCTGGAGGAGGTGACGAAGGGGTATGAGCCGAAATCAATGTCGAGCATGGCGGCCTGGGCACCTTCGGCAAGGACCTTCTTGCCGTCGGCGAGACACTGGTTGATGAAGTACTCGCTGTTGATGAGTTTGAATTTCTTGATGAGTTCGATACCGGCGAACCAGCGCTGCTCGTATTCATCGAGGGTGAGGCCATCAATACGGAAGGACTGGAGGTCGAAGTTGAGAGTGTGGGCCGTCTGGATGTGCTGGCACTTGAGGAGTTCGTAGCGCTCGCGGAAATCGGAGGACAGGGTGTCGCCTACACGGAGGCCGGTACGGGCGTATTTGTCGGTATAGGTGGGTCCGATGCCCTTGAGGGTGGAACCGATTTTGGCGTTGCCCTTGGCCTTCTCGTTGGCTGCGTCGAGCATGCGGTGGGTGGGCAGGATGAGGTGCGCCTTTTTAGAGATAAAGAGGTTCTTGGTGGCGTCGCATCCTTTGGCGGCAAGGCCTTCGATTTCTTGCTGGAAGATGCCGGGTTCGATGATGACACCGTTGCCGATGACATTGATCTTGCTTTGGTGGAAGATGCCGGACGGGATGATATGAAGGACGTGCTTGATGCCGTTGAACTCAATAGTATGGCCGGCATTGGGACCGCCCTGGAAACGCGCGATGACATCGTACTCAGGAGTGAGCACATCAACGATTTTGCCTTTGCCTTCGTCTCCCCACTGGAGACCTAACAGAACATCTACTTTACTCATTATATTTTATTTATATAAATTCGAACAACAAAAATCGTTTGCAAAGATACGATTTTTTTTAGACATAATGAAAAAAATGTTGTTTTTTTATCGTTCTTTGTTTTTTACGGGCGGTAATTAACGTTCTCTGGAGCGCTTGAACCACTCGACGAATTCGGGGAAATCGTCTAACGGACGATAGCCCGATTTGAAGGGCTCGGCCGGCATGGGTGCCACCTCGAGATAGCCTACGAGGGTGGTGCAGTCGAACTCGCCAATGAGGGCTTCGAGGGTGACGTATACACCAACGAGAAGGTCGTCGTCGTCAGGGTCGTCGGGCCTGGGACGATAGTTGGCGGGGAGGTCGGGCAGCGCTACTCGAAGGCCGATGATGTCGGGCTCTTCGTCGCTCTCCAGCTGCATGAACGCCATCTTAGCCGTGTCGAAACGATATTTATCAAATGTGACTTTGAGGCCTTTGCCTTTGGGCTGCTTGAAGGGGACGAACTCCCACCAATCGACATCGGGTGCGTTGTCGACCAGTTCGACGACATAACGGAAGAGGTCGAAGTCGCCCTCGGCGCTGATGGTCAGGGTGCGGCCATTGTTGGTCTGCTCGCCAATCTCGAAGGTGAGTCCTTCGCAGTATTGTTCGAGGTGGTGCTGCATCTCATCGAGAAGACGAGCACTTTGGCCTTCGTCGAGGTCGTTGAGCATGGTCAGCTGCTCGCTGTTGTTCACGAACCAATCCCAAAATATTTGTGTGTTATTGTTTGCCATATCTTTATTATATTATTATTGCTTCTTTTTCTAGTATGACGCCGAATAGGCGGTTGACATCGCGGGTGACGGCTTCAGCCAGGTCGACGACTTCTTGTCCGGTGCAGCCGCCCAGGTTGACCAGGACGAGCGCCTGCCTCTCGTATACTCCGCAGCGTCCCAAGGCACGGCCTTTCCATCCGGCACGCTGAATGAGCCATCCGGCGGCCAATTTATAGCCACCCTCCACGGGGAAGGCGACCAAATCGGGGTACTGGCCCAGCATCTTCTGATAGTGGTCGGGGGCGACGACTGGGTTTTTGAAGAAACTGCCGGCACTTCCTTTTTCTTCGGGGCGGGGGAGCTTGGCCCAACGGACGGAGGCGATGGTATCGGCCAGCTGAAGGGCTGTGGGGTGCTGCAGTCCGGCAAGGTCCAACGCATTGGAGAGGGCTTTGTACTGAATATTGGGAGAGTAGGTGCGGCTCAGTTCAAAGGTGACGGAGTGGATGATGTACTGGTCTTTAAGCTGGGTTTTGAATATGCTGGAGCGATAGCCGAACTGGCATTCGTGGTTGGCAAAGACCCGCTCGCGGCCCGTTGCCACCTCAACAGCATGAACTGAATGAACTATATCTTTGGCTTCAACCCCATAAGCGCCAACATTCTGCACAGGCGAAGCGCCAACGCAACCGGGGATGGCTACTAGGTTTTCGGCTCCATAGCACTGATTGGCTATGCAGAAACGGACGAAATCGTCCCAGACTTCGCCGGCAGCGACACGAACGAACACATGTCCGGCGTTCTCTGACGGGAGGATTTCTATCCCCTTATTGGCCATGTGGATGACTGTGCCGGGAAAGTGGCGGGTGAAGACAACGTTGCTGCCCCCGCCTATGATGAAGTAGGGAGAAGGCAGAGGACGCGAAAGCAATTCCTTGAGACTTGCAAGGTCGCGGATCTCAAGGTAGTTATCGGCTGTTGCCTGAATGCCAAAGGTGTTGTATATATTCATATTTTAGAACGAATATCCAAGATTGAGGTAGAGGCCGACGCGTTTGGTGAGGGAGTTCCACTGGAAATCAAGGGCCATAGGGCCGATGGCCGACCTGTAGGCCAAGCGCAGGCCGCAGCCGAACATCTGATGGAATTTGTCTATAGCGTACTCATCGGTTGAGAAAAGGTAGTTGGCCATTGCCGAGACGAAGACTTTGCTGAAGAGCTGGTAGCGAATATCCATGCGGGCAATGGCTGCCAGGTCATCGACATAAGCCAGGTTGGACAGGCCGATGAAGGGAAGCTGGTGGTCGAGGTAACGGCCGGCCAAAACGCCGCCGACTACGTTGTTGTACCATATAGGATTTTTCCCTACTACGAGCCGTGTGGAGACCTGGGGCACGAATGTGAGCCTGGAGGTGGGCGACAGATAGGTCTCGAAAGAGAATGCCGCATTCACGAACCCAGAGTCCACATGGCTGTTGAAGAAGACTTTGTTCTCTTTACGCCATCCGGCATTGAAACTGACGGCGGTGCCTCGTGTTGCGAAATATTTATCGTCCAGATTGTCGTAACGGCCACGGATGAAGACTCCCAGGGTGTTGGTGGACTGTCCGAAATCGAGCAGGCCATTGTAGAAAAGGCCGTCAAGCGAGATAGCACTCTGATTGGAGTAGACGTCCTGATCGATACCGAGCGCAAAGCGGAAGTCGCGCAAATGGAACTCGGAGACGTAGACGCTGAAATTATGATGGTTGATGACTCGGCTGACGGGCGAGGTGGCATCAAAGGAGCGCGAATTGAAGGTGCTGTTGTGGTAGTGGTAGCCGAGGTTGATGTCGCCAATACCCAGGCCACAATAAGAATATTTGGCCGACAGGCTGAAATTGTACTTTAGATTGGTCTCAATCATGGCTTTATGGCCGCCCAGCCTATTCTCATTGAAGCCGAAATGGAATAGCATGGATGCAGACTCCTCGGAATCGAAGCGAAATCCCATCGACACATCGTGAGGCACTGAGGGAGAAAGGTTAAGCACAAGGCGATAGCTTTCCAACCCCAAGGACTCGGAATAGACCATGTGGGTGAGCCAATATTCTTCTTCGGTTTCATATATATTATATGTAATAGTAGAGAAGAATCCCGACCCGTTTAATATGCCTACGGCCCGCTCAATATCGCCGATGGTGGTAGGCACTCCTGTTTCTAATCCGCTCTTGGATTTCAGCCACTTCTGCTCGTCTGGGCTTACGCCATTATAGAAGACGGAGGCCAAAACGAAAGTGTCGGTTTCAGTGATGTAGCGAGCGCGAGGGGCTTGCAAGCGTTTTTCTGAAGGGCCGTAATACCGCTCAAGACGCTCTTTGAAGGCCATCAGTTCGTCGTGATGAGACTTGGCGCACTCGTAGCCACGACGCACAAGGGTGTCGATGGCATCATGGGTAAAACTGAGCATGTTGTAATTTGTCATGTCGGGGTGCATGTATATATCGCACAACTCCTTTTGCGCCATTCGGTTGCCACGCACAGCGATACTGAGATACTGCGACAATTGGGCCGGGAGCGATTGCAATTCAGAAGGATTGTCAACCATGTCTTCGGCCAATTCTACGCCGATGACCAAATCTGCACCCATTTTTAAACATACATCGACTGGGAAGTTGTTGACCAAGCCGCCGTCAGCCAAAAGGTGTTTCCCATGACGCACCGGGGTGAACACACCTGGTATGGCCATACTGGAACGAATGGCCTGGGCGAAATTGCCCTTCCTAAGTAACACGGAATCGCCTGTAAGGATGTCAGTTGCCACACAGGCAAAGGGTATCGGCAAGGAATCGAAATTGACAGAGTCGTTGTAGCCGACACTTAACCGACTGAACAGATTGACCAGGCTCGCACCATTGATCACGCCACCCGGAAGGGAGGATATGAGATGGTTAGGGTCGAAGGAGATGGAATCTGTGCCAAAAGGGATGGTCAGCATGAATCGACTAGCACTTTCTCTGCGCAAAGAAGACTGATACTGGCGGCTGACATTGTTGCTCATGTACACATTCCAATCCATCTCGGCTATCAAATAGGCCATTTCGTCGGGCGTATAGCCCATGCTGTAGAGACCACCGACGATGGAACCCATGCTAGTTCCTGAGACATAGTCAATAGGGATGCCTATTTCTTCAAGGTATTTCAGTACACCGATATGGGCGGCACCTTTGGCCCCCCCTCCACTCAACGCAACGCCGACCTTAGGACGCCCTAAATTGGGGGCTGCCGCACCGGAAGACGAACTCGGTCTTTGCCCCATCACTTGGATGAGACAAAGGACGAACATTAGAAGTACTGTGACTTTCTTCACTTTTAGTAAATCAATATTTTACAAGCTCACTACCTGGGATTCGACACGGAGTTCTTTCAATGTACTGGACCGAGAATTGTTATTTTACAACAATCCTGCGGCTAATCTTATCTTTACCAGAAATCACCGACAAGGTATAGACACCAGCGGAAAGGTGATTCAAGTCGATCTTCTGCTCATTAGCACTGAAAGTGATACGACGAACCACACAGCCTCTGGGATCATAGAGAATTCCTTGGCACAGACCCTCATTGCCCTGCATTCTTACCATCACATAGTCCTTTGCAGGATTAGGGCTGACGGTACACTGCAGCGCACTCACATGGGTAATGCCCACATGGGTAGTGTCCTGATGGGTGGTATCGGTCTGGGTGGTGTCTTGCTGAGTGGTGTCAGCCACCTGACGCAGCCAGAAATTGAGGGTGTCGAAAACCACGGTCTTCACGGCATTGCGGATAATGTCGGCCTGGGCGACATCCAAATCTGCGGTATAGGTAACATCCAAAGGAGAACGATGGAAAATCATTGAATAGAAGGAACATGCAGCCGCATAGCTACCGGCCATGGAGGGATGACTGCCATCGCCTTGATAGAGTTCGATGTCGGGGTAATTGTTGCGCAGATAGCGCCAGACACGGCCTACAGGGCAAACAGATGCATCGTTGGCGCGAGCCATGTACAAATAGCGCTCATACAGCATGCTGTCCATACCTTCATAGGTGCCAAGCACAGGGAAATACTGAGCATTCTGCTGGTCGCCATCCTTACGGCCCCAAGTCATATAGAACATGGCTTCGCCATCAGGATTAGCTTCATAAATAGCCTGAACCAATTCGGCAGCATACGGGAAAGTTTGCTGCTCAACTTGATGCTGGGGGAAGGAAGGCTCCTGACTTTGGGCCTGCAAAACCACAACATCCCAGCCGCCTTGGCGAATCAGCGCCATAGACTGGTTCTGGCAATGCTGGGCAAAGGTGCAACCGCCAGGAGTGTTGGACGTGTATGTCAAACGTGCGCCAGCACTTTCGCTAACACGCTGAACGAGTTGAGGAAGATTGTTTACATCAGTATAGCTGTTACCTATGAACAGAATATTCTTGGGTTCGTCTTGAGCCATGACGCTCAACGCTGCAAACAGCAAAGCAACTAATAAAAAAGTCTTTTTCATATCCTTAATATTATTTATCATCTTTTTCTGGTCCACGTTCTTTTCTCGGCTTTCTGACCGGGGCCACATACCCTGGCTTGAATACTTTCAGCTGACCTATCAGCAATGCCGTGGAAAGCAGTGCACCCAATAAATCGCTAATCGTGCAGGCTGCCCAAACACCGGAAAGGCCTTCGCCACCAAAGTGCTGAAAGACAACAGGCACAATATAAATCAGCGGAATGAGGAAAAGCACTTGACGCGATAATGATGTTACGATGGCAATCCACGGTTTATCGATTGACTGAAAGAACTGCGAATTAACAATTGTGTATGCGATAAATGGCATGAAGATAGTAAGATATCTTAATGCCGGAATACCCATAGCAATCAAGGGTTCATCAGAAGCGAAGCAACGAATCATCGGTCTTGGCAGCAAGCAGGTGAGCAAAGCACCCAGGATACCGATTCCCACACACACTTTCATGGTGAGAAGGTACACCTCTTTCAACCGTTCATTCTTGCCAGCACCATAGTTGTAGCCGGCAATAGGCTGCATGCCTTGGCAAAGACCAAGAAACAACATGACCACAAGTCCACAAACAGAGTTGACTACACCATAAGCACTAACTGCCAAATCTCCGCCGAAACGGATGAGCTGTTTGTTTAGTAATGCAACAACCAAGAATGCGGCCACATTCATAGAGAATGGCGAGATACCGATAGCCAGAATGTTCTTGAAGATGTACATCTTTGGAGCCCAAGCATGTCGTTTGAAACGAATGAAGGACGACTTCATCACGAAGTGCCAAACTGCCAATATAGAGCTGAAAGCCATCGAGATAGTGGTTGCCCAAGCTGCTCCGGCAATACCCCAGCGCAACTTATAGATAAAGATGGCATCCAGGATGATATTAAGAATGGCACCACTACACATAATCCACATGGCCTTATTAGGATAGCCCGAAGCACGGATCAAACCTGTCAGATTGAAAGTCAGCGTAGTAAGGAACATTCCGGGCAACACAATATTCATATATTCGCGCGCATAGCTGATAGTTTCTTGCGATGCACCGAATGCCTCCAAGATGGGGTTCATGAACAGATAGCCGCCCACAACAAACAGGAAGCCAAAGAAGAAGGTAAGCAACATGCTGTTGCCCAGAATCTTCTCGGCCCAACGTTCGTCCTTACGGCCCAAAACAATACTCATGCGGGCCGAGGAACCGGCACCCACCAAAGATCCAAATGCATGGATAATATTCATGATGGGCATTGTGATGGCCAAACCTGCCAGAGCCAAAAAGCCTACACATTGGCCTAAGAACACCCTGTCGACAATACTATACACTGAGGCAATAATCTGACTCATCACCGAAGGCAGTGCATAAGTAAGCAGCAAGGTGCTGATTTTCTTTGTTTCTAAATCTTTAGTGCTATCTATAGGGTTATTCGCCATTCTGTGTCCTTTTCTCTATTTCTTGAAAAATTTCATATTCAGGGCTTGCATCGCATTATACGCAACCAAGCCACTAGCCAATTCAATACTGCGTTCGTCAACAATTAGGTTTGGACGATGTAAGTTGGCAAAAGGAGTCCCTGGTTCGTGAATGCCAATACGGAAATAGCAAGAGGGAATCTTGTCGGCAAAAAACGCAAAATCCTCTGCCGTCATTCTCAAATCAAGCCACTCGACATGCTCTTCGCCCAAATAGGCAACAGCGTTGTCGTGCACATGCTGCGTACAGTCATCATTGTTTATCACAGGCAGATAGCCATAGTCGATGAACAAATCGCACTCACCACCCATGCTCTCGGCAATGCCGCAGCTTATCTTTCTGATTTTCTCATGGCACTGCAAACGCCATTCAGGATCAAACGTGCGGATAATGCCTTCCATCTTCACCTCGTCGGGGATGATGTTGGTGCGGCCTTCGCCAATAATCTTGCCAAAACTCAACACGGTAGGCATCATCGGAGCGGCATTACGGCTAACAATCTGTTGCAGAGCTACTACGATATGGCTGGCAATCAAGATTGGGTCCACACTCATATTGGGCGTAGCACCATGGCCTCCCCTACCCTTCACAGTCCAGTAAAGTTCATCAGTTGAAGCCATATAACGACCTTTTTTCATTCCAACATTGCCGTAATCCATTTCTGGCAGACAGTGGAACGAATACATCTCGTTGGGTGTCACTTCATCAAAGAGGCCATCGTCCAGCATCATTCTTGCTCCTCCAGGATACATTTCCTCCGAGGGCTCAAATACCAGCATCACAGACCCTTCCATATCCTCTTTCATCTCGCAGAGGATTTTGGCAGCTCCAAGTAACGAGCTGGTATGCATGTCATGGCCACAAGCATGCATCACACCAGGATTTTCCGAAGCAAATGGAAGCCCAGTGCACTCGGTCAGCGGCAATGCATCATAGTCGGCACGGAGGCCAACGCAATAAGAATCAGGACTCTTACCGCCTCTAATCATTGCCATCACGCCGGTCTTACCTACACCCACTTTGGGTTCCAACCCCATCTCACGCAATCGGTCGGCCACATAATTCATGGTGCCGAACTCCTGCTGGCTGAGGTCTGGATGTCTGTGCAGCCAACGCCTCCACTCAATCACGGTGGAGGCGTTACTGCCAGCCAAAGACTTGATTTTTTCTATCATGTCTAATTATTTAGTTCTTATTTTCTAACCAAGATACTCGTGGGAACACCCTCGATAATCTCGATTTCCTGCTTGGCCGCATCATCAATAGCGTCCACCAGGTTCAACTCAGTGCAAAGCACCTCGTTGCAGATGTATTCTTTGTGTGCGAGCACAGCTTCATCCCATTCGCCGTGGAGCAGGTCGACACGGATGCGGTCAGTCACCTCAAAGCCTTCCTTACGGATACCCTGAATACGATTAACCAATTCACGTGCAACACCTTCAGCCTTCAGTTCCTCAGTAACGGTGATATCAAGTGCCACGGTCAGGCTGCCTTCGTTGGCAACCACCCAACCGGGAATATCCTGAGTTGCAATCTCAACATCGGTGATGAGAATCTCAACAGGCTGGCCTTCAACGGTGAGGTCACACTTGCCGGCTGCCTCAAGGGCATTGATTTGCTGCTGGGTGAACTCCTGAATCTGGGCGCTGATGGCCTTCATAATCTTGCCATAACGGGGACCCAAAGTCTTGAAATTGGGCTTGATACGCTTGACAAGAATGTCATTGTCTGGCGACAGGAATTCAATACCCTTGATATTCAACTCGGAGCAGATGAGATGCTGTACGCGCTCTACCTGGAGGCGGAAGTTCTCATTCTGGATGGGCAGCATAATCTTTGCAAGAGGCTGACGCACACGCAGGTTGCTCTTCTTGCGCAGCGAGAGACCCATGGAGCAGATCTGCTGAGCCAGTTCCATGCGCTCTTCCAATGCCTTGTCAATCATTTCCTCGTGGATTTCGGGGAATGCCACATGGTGGACACTCTCTGCATCGAAACGATGGGTTACATTGTTCAAATCGAGGAACATACGCTCGCTGAAGAATGGAGCGATGGGCGACATCAGTCGTGCCAAGGTCTCCAAACAGGTGTAGAGGGTCTGATAAGCGGAAATCTTATCAGCGGTCATCTCGCCCTTCCAGAAGCGGCGACGGCACAGACGCACATACCAGTTACTGAGGTTGGCATCTACAAACTCAGAGATTGCACGGCCGGCCTTGGTGGGCTCGTAGTCGGCAAATGCCTCGTCCACAGTCTTCACCAAGGTGTTCAACTCGCTGAGAATCCAACGGTCAATCTCCGGACGATCCTCAATCTTAAGGTCGGCTTCTTTGTACTCAAAGCCATCGATATTAGCATAAAGTGCGAAGAAGCTATAAGTGTTGTAAAGCGTGCCGAAGAGTTTGCGACGCACCTCGTCAACACCTTCAATATCAAATTTCAGGTTATCCCAAGGCTGGCTGTTAGTAATCATATACCAACGAGTTGCATCGGGGCCTTCCTTAGCTAAAGTCTCAAAAGGATCAACACCGTTGCCCAGACGCTTCGACATCTTGTTGCCGTTCTTGTCCAGCACAAGTCCATTGCTGATGACATTCTTGAATGCCACGCTGTCGAAAATCATAGTACCCAGAGCATGCAGAGTGTAGAACCAACCGCGGGTCTGGTCGACACCTTCTGCAATAAAGTCGGCAGGGAACTGATTGTCAGTCAAAGCCTCACCCATATAATGGATCTGAGCATAGGGCATTGCACCGCTATCGAACCAAACGTCGATGAGGTCTGGTTCGCGCATCATCTTACGGCCTGTGGGAGACACCAGCACAACATTGTCGATATAAGGACGATGCAAGTCAAACGACTTGTAATCATCACTCTTATAAGGATTCTCGGTCATGAAGCCGGCAGCGATACTCTTCTCAATTTCGCTACGCAGTTCCTTCACAGAGCCGATGCAGATTTCTTCCTTGCCATCCTCGGTGCGCCAGATAGGCAGAGGTGTGCCCCAGTAACGGCTGCGGCTGAGGTTCCAGTCCACGATATTCTCAAGCCAGTTTCCGAAACGGCCGGTGCCGGTAGCCTCGGGTTTCCAGTTGATGGTCTTGTTCAATTCAATCATGCGATCGCGCACAGAAGTGGTGCGGATAAACCAGCTGTCCAAAGGATAGTACAGCACGGGCTTGTCGGTACGCCAGCAGTGAGGATAGCTGTGGGTGTGTTTCTCGCTCTTGAACAGTTTGCCCTGCTCTTTCAGCATCACCACAACCTCAACATCCAAGCTCATATCCTTCTCGGTCTTGGTGGCGTCAAAGGCATTCTTCACATATTTGCCGGCATACTGGCCATAAAGTTCCAGGTCAACATTCTGCTTAGCCCATTCGGGGTCAAGGTCTTCAATAGCCCAGAACTTGCCGGTGCGGTCAACCATAGGAGCTTGCTTGCCGTCGCGGTCATACATCAACAGGTCGGCAATACCACCCTTCTTGGCCACCTTGGCATCATCAGCACCAAAAGTGGGAGCAATATGTACGATACCGGTACCATCCTCAGTGGTCACATAGTCACCCAAGATAATGCGGAAAGCCTCATTCTCTTCGGCAGTGCGGTGGGTCTGCTCGGCAGCATTCACCACGGTGGGCTTCACCCAAGGAATAAGTTGTTCGTAAGCAATGCCTTCCAAATCCTTACCCTTGCATTCGCCCAAAACAGAAGCCTTCAGCAGCTTCGATTTCTCATCAGGCTCCTGCTCAGTGAAGAAACTGCCCATCAGCGGCTTAGCCATCACGATGCGGCAAGGCTCATTGGTGTAAGGGTGAGTAGTGTCAAGCAACACATAGTCGATGGACGGGCCGACACACAAAGCAGTGTTCGAAGGCAGGGTCCAAGGCGTAGTGGTCCAGGCAATTGCATAGGTGTTCTTGCCAGCCAAATCAGCATTCTCGGCGCCGAAAGCCTGGCTGTTGCCCTTCAATTTGAAGAGAGCCACACAAGTGGTATCTTTCACATCCTTATAGCAACCGGGCAGGTTCAGCTCGTGGCTAGACAAACCGGTACCGGCTGCGGGGCTGAAAGGCTGAATGGTGTAACCCTTATACAGAAGTCCCTTATCGTAAAGTTTCTTCAGCAAAAACCACAAAGTCTCAATATATTCGTTCTCAAAAGTGATATAAGGGTGCTCAAGATCAACCCAGTAGCCCATCTGCTTGGTCAATTCGTCCCAAAGGTCTTTGTACTGCAACACCTCGTTGCGACAAGCCTGGTTGTACTCATCAACGCTAATCTTCTTGCCAATATCTTCCTTAGTGATGCCCAGCTTCTTCTCCACGCCAAGCTCAACAGGCAGGCCGTGAGTGTCCCAACCGGCCTTGCGGTCAACGCGGAAACCCTTCTGCGCCTTATAGCGGCAGAATGCATCCTTGATGGTGCGAGCCATCACATGGTGGATACCGGGCTTGCCATTTGCCGATGGAGGACCATCATAGAAAACAAAAGAGGGATGCCCTTCGGCCAGTTTCTGACCTTTCTCAAAAGTCTCATTATCCTCCCAGAACTTGCGAATTTCCTCGCCAATCTGGGTCATATTAAGCTGTTTGTACTCTTTGTAACTCATGAGCAATAAATATATATATTTTAATTATTCGTTATTATTCACACTATATCAACCCTTTGCACCCATCGCGGCACAAAGAGTAGAATATGCAAAGATACAACTTTTTTCGCAATTATCAGCAACCTTTTTTCAAAAAAAGCAACATCTTCTGCCCTTGCAGCCAACCGCCACAAAACATTCGCACCGCGCCAACGCAACAACCACACAACACATCACCACAAACCAACCGTATTTCACCCAATCGCCACCACATCACAGTGGCCAAACACGATGCCCAAGCGCCCTCTTCCCTCCACCTCAAAATCGGTCTCTACCAGGCCTAAAGCAAGCCCGTTGAAGCCCCGTTGAAGGCCCGTTGTAAGCCCGTTCCAAAACCGCCCACAAAATCGGGCTTCAACCATGGGTGAAGCAAAACTACAAATCTACCACGCACTGGCGATTGAAAGTGCCTCGGTAATCAAACCTCACAGCGCCTTTGTTGCTCTCCGCATTCACAGCGAAGACCAATTTGCCGCCTTCGTGACTAACTTTCAAAGTGCCGGCATAAGGCTTGATGCCAGCCACCCGGCCATTAAAATAAATCACATTTGCCGTAACCGACGAAGATGTCAAAGCCGAGGAAATCTCATACTCGCCATCCACCAAAGGAACCATTGATGTTAGCTTAAACGCATAGCTATAATCCTGGGTGTAGGCAAGATATGAATATGTCTGATCAAAAGAGAAAACTCGTGCTAAATTAACAGCGCCTTCTTCCTGGTCGACGCCAACCACACCTTCACCTGCAGGAAGGTCTGCATCATCAATCGGTCCATGATAATAAAGCACATAGCCATAATCACTCGTAAGATTAATCTCATAAATGCCATTTTCTTCCTTCACCTCAATAAACCCTTCCCAAAGATCATAACCCGCATTGGAGGAACGGTCCGGATTAACACCAAAAGAAACCGCACGCATGCCAGTATTTGCAGAGAAAAAGCCATCCATAATCACCAGCAACATTTCAGGTTTATCAGAAAAAGACACATCAAAATTAACCGAACTGCCGCCCATCTTACAGATAGAGAAGATATTCAGCGTATCTGCGCCAAACACAAAATACCCCGATCCCGGCACAACTTCCGGGACATCAGTCGAATCCGCAGGCACATCCGGCACCACATCATCTTTATGACAAGCAACAGCAAAAACAAGGCCACAAAGAACCCCAACAATCCCCAAAAAGGATTTCTTTACAACACGAGAGGAAATCATCATTCTTAAAATGGTATTAAAGTTTGTTTTACACACAAATAGAGAGGACAAACCTCAATTATTCACAATGCAAATATACGAAAAAAATCCGAAACAACAAAAAACTCCACATCACAACAAATAAAAAACGCTTTTTGAAAATAAAAAATCAACCCTTCGCAACAACAAAAAAACCTCCGTTTCTCAACGGAGGCTAAAACAAAAGCGTATGAAAAAAAATATTATTACTGTGTCCTAATTTATTTTTTCTTCAAGAACTCCTGAACCTGGTCGGAAAGAACGATGTTCTCCTGGAAGGTGTAGGCGTTGGTTTTGGGAGAGCGAACCATACGAATAACTTTGGCGTAGCTCTTACCGGTGTTGGTTTTAAGGGTTGCAACAACTTTTTTTGCCATAGTTCTCTATCTCCTATATTATTTAATTTCTTTATGAACAGTCATTTTCTTTAAGTACGGATTGTACTTCTTGAGCTCCAAACGCTCGGGGGTATTCTTCTTATTCTTGGTGGTGACATAACGGCTCATGCCAGCAACACCACTGCTTTTCTGCTCGGTGCATTCGAGGATAACCTGCACTCTAGCGTCTTTATTTTTCTTTGCCATGTCTTTATTAATCTATTTTTTCGTTCCTAATCGCTTTTTTATGCACATGGGAAAGAGCATCTACATTCCACAATTCTGCCTCAAAAGCGGTTGCAAAATTACTACTTTTTTTTGAATTGACCAAGTATTTTTATCAAAAAATAAATATCTTTGGCAAAATCATGTAATTTACAACACTTTAGACTCGAAGATATTTCACTCTTTCCCAACCGTTTTAGCCAAATTTTCCAACTTTTCGTGCTTATTTTTCGCCAATTTGAATATTTTTACATCGGTTTTTCAATCCCGTCTTCGTACATCATTCATTACCAATTAATAAAACATGATTCTGATAACAAATTGTATAAATAATGTATTTACAACTGGACTCTTCAACTATGCCAACCTCAAAGTATCAATTGGGTAGTTGAACCTTGCTCGTAACTATTTCCCAAAGACTTGTTTGGCTTTATCCATGCGTTCAGGCACATTTACGCTGAAGGGGCAGCGGGTGGCACAAGAGCCACAGTGAGTGCACTCTGACGCATGGTGTTCCAACTTATCATAGGCTTGCTGCACATCGGCCGGGACTGGCTGACCTTGAGACTTGGCAATCTCGGCTTTGTCCAACAGCTCATTGACTCTGGCAATCTGAATACCTTGCGGACAAGGTGCGCAGTGATTGCAATAGGTGCAACCAGAAGACGCCTTGGTGCGGTTAGCTCCATTATTCAGTGCGGCATTATAGTCTTTTTCTGCCTCAGTGGCATGGAGATAATGCAGATCAGCAAGGAGTTCGTCAATAGTGCAGGCACCACAAATAGAGGTTGAGACACAGGGCTTGGCAAGCACATAGGCATTACACTGGTCAACTGTAAGGGCAAACCCCAGCGGCGACCGCTCGGCATCAAGAAGCCGACCGCCACCACCGAAAGTCTTCATATTTGTAACACCGATATGGTGCTGTGTGCAGTAGTCAAAGAATTCAACACGCATAGGATCGATACCCGGAAGCATGTTCTTAAAGGATTCTGGATTCCACACACTGTTGTCGGCAGTCACGCGGTCAAATGCAGGATTGATTGAGAACATAATAACTTCAATCAGGCCTGACTTGACTGCCTTGAGCGCAGCTGCAACATTATGGCTACTAACACCAATATGCTGAATCTTACCCTCAGCCTTGAGCTGCTTCACATACTCCATGTAAGGACTGTTGACCAAGGTATCCCACTCGGCAGGATCGTCAACAATGTGAATCATACCGACTTCGATGTGGTCAGTTCCGAGACGTGTGAGCAGATCCTCAAAACCAATCTTACATTTCTCCACATCACGAGTCCGCTCATAATCATTGCCGTTCCACCAGCAACCTATATGGCCTTGTATAATCATTTCATCACGGCGACCCTGGAGAGCATAGCCGATATTGGAACGCACCAAAGGATCTGGGTCATATATGTCAATATAATTGACACCGCTGTCAAGAGCCACCTGCATAAAGGCACGAGACTGTGCCGTATCGAACTTGCCAAAAGCAGCACAACCGATAGAAATCTCCGAAACTTGGAGTCCTGTACTGCCAAGATCGCGATATACCATACTATTGGCCGGCTTTGATGGCTTCGAGGAACATGACACCAAGACACAAATGATTGCCAAAGCCGTTAGAATAAAAGATACTCTTTTCATTATATAATTAATCGTTACAAATATTCTTATTCAAAAATGGGATGCCACAAAGCATCCCTTATAGTTTAGTTATTCATTGGCATAGGTGCCAGCATACTCATCGTCATCGTCGTAGGTCCAACGATTTTCTTGTACAGGAGCTGCTGCCACAGAGTCAGCCTTCCAATATTCATGGCCACGTGGCGGACGCTTGCAGTTGCTAACGCTGCCTTGGATGTAAGCAATCTCCTCATCGGTGAGGTCCTTGTCGCCAGGGATAAAGTGCTCACGCCAGAAAGGGAAATCCTCGGCCAGCTCGCCAGAATAATAAAAGTCAAAACCGATTGCGCCAAAAGTGTAGATTTTATCGCGCACTTTGATATGGCTGCCACCACAGACAGGGTTGGGCTTAGGCACAGACTGCGCAAAACCCACATTGAAAAGGGTGAAGAGCACATCAGGTCTCTCGCTGATATCGTAACCAGCACGTTCCCACTGCACTTTGGTCTGATGCAAGATACAAGCTGTATACAGATAGGAATACAAATGGTTGCGATAGTCCACCAAGCGGTTGTATCGCTCATCCTCCTGAGCCTGGCCCGAGACAGTATAGTCAAGCAAATGCTCATAGCGCTTGCCCATGTAATACTCAGACTTGGGGTCTTTCAGATGTGATTCAATAGTTTTTGCCGTAGAAATCTTAATGCCGTTCACGCCATAAGAGAACTGCGACTGAACACTCAGCACCTTGACAGGGCCAAGATATTTCTTAAAAGTCTCACGTTTGGAATTGAACAGACGAATCTGCTCGCCAATCAAACAACCTACAATTAATCGGGGCTCAACACCGGTAAGCTTGCCAGCCTCAATAATGAGGGCCTTGTCGCGGGTGATGGCCTCTTTCAAAGCCTCCCACTCCACGCCCTGCATCCAAGGAATGACATTGCCTGCTTCTTGCTGAGGATAGCTATCAATGAGTTTGTTGACCTTTTGTAACAAATCATTAAACTCACTCATATCATCTATATACATACCGCAGGCTCGCATCATGCGGTCCACCATCATGGGATCGTGACTATACTGCGCTCCTTTGGTGATAAGCTGCGCATTTGTAGGATAAAATTTGCTGAACACAGCCAACTTTGCATACTGCTGCATCCAACGCTGATTAACCTGCGCTTCGGTGAGGGTGGAGTCCTGGAGGGCCTCCATCTCGGAAACCGAAAGCATATAGCGGTAGTTCTTGTCAACTGCACCGCGGTTCTTAGTGAAGCCGAGCTGATAGAAAGCCCAGGCGCCAATGATGGCAAAGCCCGCCAGGGCGAAAAGTGCCTCAAAGATATTGAACACTTTTCGCCAAGCGGAACGTTGCTTCCTGCTCTGATAAGCTGAGGAAAATTTCGAAGCCATTATATAATATGGTAAATGACGTTCTTAAAGTTAATGGTTAGGCCAACGGCACAATTGCGGGAGCAACCGAAGCCACTGCATTAGCGGCCTCCATGGGCTCGAACATGAAGGTGTACATCAGGATGTAGGTGATAGCACCTGCCAGATAGCCAACGAGGGCAAGCCAAGAGATGTTCTTGAGATACCAAATGAAGTCGATTTTCTCCATACCCATGATAGCCACACCAGCAGCAGAGCCGATGATGAGGAGGCTACCACCAGTACCGGCGCAGTAAGCCAAGCACTCCCAGAAAGCATGGTCGGTAACAAACATGACGTTCTCACCAACAATGGGATACATCTTCATGGTAGCGGCCACGAGAGGCACATTGTCGATAACAGAGGAGAGCACACCAATGATGATATCGATCAGGAAGAAGCCGGAAACGCCGACCATTTCCTTACCGAGGAATGCATTGCTGAGGCCTTCGCTCAAACCAGCAAGGATGCCGGCAGCGTTGAGGGCTGCAACAGCCATGAGGATACCGAGGAAGAACAGAACGCTAGGAGTATCAACATGTTCCAGGGTGCTCATAACGGTAGGCATGGGACGGCCTTCGCCACCCTTGGCCATGTGGTGCTTGCGGCTACCGATTTCGGTAACAACCCACAGCACACCAAGGCTGAAGAGCATACCCAGATAGGGAGGCAGATGAGTGATGGTCTTGAAGATGGGCACGAAAATGAGGCCGCTGATACCAAGGATAAGGATGCGCAGACGCCATTCAGCGGGAATGTTTTCCTCTTCATTCTCAGCAACTTCAGAACGGACGATATCACCCTTCATAATAGGCATAGCAGAAAGGATGAGCACGGGTACAACCATGCTGACGAGGGAAGCCACGATGGTCTTGACCATGATGTTGATGGTGGTAACCTGGCCACCGATCCACAGCATAATGGTGGTGACGTCGCCGATGGGGCTCCATGCGCCACCAGCGTTAGCGGCAAGGATGACCATACCGGCAAACAGCCAGCGCTCTTTCTTGTCGGCAATGAGTTTGCGGAGCAGTGCGCACATGACGATTGCGGTGGTCATGTTGTCGAGCAGAGCAGACAGGAAGAAGGTGAGGATACTGAGGATCCAGAGGAGCTTCTTGCGGTTGGTGGTCTTGATGCGGTCGGTGATAATGCTGAAACCCTGGTAGTTATCAACCAAGGAAACAATGGTCATAGCACCCAGGAGGAAGAACACGGTCTCAGCGGTCTCGCCAAGATTCTCGCAGAGGAGTTCCTTCAGATGCTCATGCCAACCCTCAACGCCCATACCGGCGCCGAAGACATTCATCGAGAGGGCATACATAACCCAAACCACAACACCCAAAAGAAGGGCAGAAGCGGTCTTGTTGACTTTCAAGGGATGCTCAAGCGCGATGCAAGCATAACCCAAGATAAAAGTTACAATAATTGCTACTATCATACTATAGATACTTAATAATTAATAATTTATTTTTTGTTTTCTTTTTTCAAACTATCTTTTCTGCTGCTGACGCTGAGCCTCTTCGGCCATTTTCTGCATCATTTCCAGACGCTGCTGGAACTTGCTCTTCTTCGCTGCGCCCTTGCCATTCTTGTGCTTGGCATCATAAGCAGCCATGCGAGCGCGGATTTTCTTCTCGCTGGTGAACTTGCGGATAAGAATCATGATCACCATGGTGATACCCAGAGAGAAGAAGTAGTACAGGTTAAGACCTGCGGCCATGCTGTTGAACATAAAGAGCATCATGAAGGGCATGAAATACATCATAAACTTCATACCGGGCATACCGGCCTGGGCCTGCTGGCCACGCATAGTGTACCAAGTGTAGAAGAACTGCATGCCGAACATTAGGAGGCAGAACAGCGAAACATGGTCACCATACAGCGGGATATTGAAACCGAAGTCAAGGATGCTGTCGTAAGTCGAAAGGTCATCGCACCACAGGAAGCCCTGCTGGCGCAACTCAATAGCCTGAGGATAGAACATAAACATAGCCGTGAGGATAGGCATCTGCAGCAAGATAGGCAGACAGCCGGCCAAGGGGTTGAAGCCAGCCTTGCGCTGCAACAGCTGAGCCTCCTGAGCCTTCTTCATCTGGTCCTCAGGGTTGGGATATTTCTTGTTCAAGGCATCCATCTCGGGCTTGAGAATGCGAGAAATGGCAGAGCCCTGATACGATTTGTAGACCAAGGGCAGGAGCACCAGGCGGAGCAGAATGGTAAATACAATAATAATGATACCATAGTTCCAACCAAACTGCTCAAGGAAGTTGAAAGTAGGAATGATCAACACACGGCTGACAAATCTGGAGAAAATCCACCAGCCCAGGGGCAGCATCTTCTCAAAGCCACGATCCATAGCACGCAGGTCGCGATACTTAGTGGGGCCGAAATAGAAATGCATGGGCATGGCACAATCCTTCTCGCTATCATAGGTCAGACCAAGATTAGCTGTCATATCGCACAGATAATGAGGATCTTCAACATCCTTCTCGGTCACCTGTTTCAGGTTGGCGTTCTCAAACACGCTGTCCGACATCAGCACGGCGGTGAAGAACTGCTGCTTGAAAGCCACCCAGTCGAGAGAGGTCTTCACACTCTTCTCGCCATCGCGGCCGCGCACCACATCGTCAACATCGCTTGCCGAGCGGAAATAAATTCCAGAGTAGAACTTCTCGGGGTCTTTATTGCGGTTGTTGCTACCGCGGCTACTCTGGTCCACCTTCTCCTGGCGGTTCATGCGATTCTTCCACACAAAATCCATGAAGGGAGTGTGGCGGATAACCTGCGTCAGGCCATGGAAAGAAATGTTGAAATCAACATCATATTCACTGCCGTTGAAGCCATACTGGAACTCGATATACTTGTTCATATCCACGCCGTTGCTATCGCCAACATAAGCGCGGAAACGGATGTCAGCCTGCTCATCTTCAGCAATTTCCAACTCGGTGTCGCCAGAAATCTGCTGGGCCTTGCCGTTCACCATCTGGTAGGGAACAAACACCAGGTCGCTGGTCAGAATAGTGTGATTGTCTTCGGTTGCGAAGCCAAGAGACATGTTATCCTCGGCAGGAGTGATAAGCTGCAGGGGCAAACTGTCATAAGTGGTATACTCACTCAGCACAACTTCCTGCACCTGAGCACCCATGTTACTGAGGGTCACACTCATGCGCTCGTTCTTTACTGTCACATTCACCGTGTCGCCATAAGCGCTGGCATTGAAATAGCCCAAATCGCCACGCTTGGACAGCTGCAACTGCTGCATAGCAGCACTGTCGCCAGCCTTAGCCAGGCTGTCCAAACGAGACTGCTCCTGAGCCAACTGCTCGGCCATGGCAACACTGTCCATATAGGCCTGGCGGATTGAATCATTTACGCGTTGACGCTCGGCCAATTCTTCCTTACTGGGGGCCACCCACCAGGTGTAGCCCACAAAAATGCCCATAATTAGGACAATACCTATAATCGTTTTTTTATTCATATCTTTTTAATAATCAATCTATACTACAAATCACTCGCCTAGTGAGCGAATTTGCAAAGTTACAAAAGTTGTTTCAATAATCAAAAATAAATTTTAAGGAAAAACTTATTTTTTCCAAATATGGCATTTCCTGATTCAAAATCCGGCACAACCAAACACCCCTTCTAAACCCACCATTTATACCTTATTTATTCTATAGTTATACCTTA
>JAZLLD010000090.1:0-11105 GCA_045597945.1 Bacteroidales bacterium | reverse complement strand
CTTCTTTTTTGCCTGATTCAGAACATGACCAATACGGTGTTAATCTGGATAGAAGTCCCTTCCCGGGGACGGAGAACCGCATCCGCTTCATTCTGTCTCTGGCATCCGCTGTGTGCCGAGCCTTTTTGAGGGACGACTAATTAGAGTCTTCGGTCCAGAGGTAGAAGTCTTTGTCGGCATTGACAAATCTCAATATGTCGTTTTTTATTGCGCCCTTATCTTGGAACAAATACGTTTTCATGAGAAGGGTCTCTCCTCGCCCTTTGCTTTTTATTATATCATCAGAGGTCTCCAATGTGACAATATTATCAGGTATGGCAACGTATGATGTCAGTTTTTCCAGCAAAGGATAGTATCGCTTGCTTACTATCGCCCTGCCAATCAATCGTCTCTTTGCAATATTCATTTCCGTTGTGAATGACCTCAAATGTATTGTTTAAAAGCTCTTATTTGACTTCGCTCGCCTCCAATTGAGATAAGGCAAACAAGGGGCAGATGCTCACATGGCGCACTTCGTTGTCGGCTTCCTTGTCAATGTAGTCGAACTCGCCGTAGTTCTCCAGAGAACAGCGTATGGCGGAATGAAGTTTTTTCTCGCGCATAAAGAGCCATAGACTCTTCATGCCTCCTTGTATGCCGGCTTTCACTTCAATGGGCAGCACGGTTTGGTTGTGCGAAATCAAATAATCTACTTCCGAATTGGAACTTTTGGACATGCGTTGCCAGTAGTATAGCTCGTAGCGCAGATTAGGCGCTTTGTTGTGCAATATCTCCAATCCTGCCACCATTTCTGCCATGGGTCCTTTGTTGACTAAGTCTGTCACGTTTGAGGTCAGGATATGCGTGGTTAGCTCACTTATATTCCCCAGGGTCATATTCAGTATCCGTAGGGCAAGACCAGTGTCAAGCATCAGCATCTTGCGGTAGCTGTTGTCGGCATCGGATCCTAAGGGGATGCCGTTTGCATCTGAATGGGTGACGGGAATTATTAGGCCTGCCATCGAGAGCATCTCTAATGCTTTCTTCACCTCGGAGGCTTTGTAATCGCCAGATACCTTAGAATATACAAACTTCTCAGTTATCTGTGTGGCGACACTGTGCAAGGTCTGTCTCAGTAGTACGGGGTCGGCTTTCTTTTTGTATTTTGAAAAATCGTCCTCGTAGGACACGACGATATCATCCTGTATCTCTTGACAAGCTATATAGTCATGTGTGTCAACCCATTTGCTTACCGCTTCGGGCATTCCGCCCACAAGTATATAGGTCCTGAAGAGTGAGATGATTTTCTCGTATAGGGAGGACGGTAGAGGATTGCTTGCCTGTGCCGCATTTCGAGCCGTAATAAGCCGTTCTTCCCCATTAGCCATCAAGAACTCATCGAAGGTCATGGGAAACATAAACATAGAGTGAATGCGACCGACACCAAAGGTGGGGATTTCCTCAAGAGCGAACTCCAGCAACGACCCTGCTGCAATGACATGTAGGTCGGGAAGGTCTTCCTTGAAGAATCGCAGCGACATAATGGCTTCTGCCGACATCTGAATTTCGTCGATAAAGAGCAGCGTCTTCCCCGGTTCAATAGTCTTCCCCTCTATGACAGCTAACTGGGATACAATTCTTCTTACATCCAGATTCTCTTTGAAGATGCTGATATAGGAAGAGTTCTTTTCAAGGTTTATTTCAACAAAATTCTCGAACTTTTCGCCCAAATGGCGCACGGCCGAAGACTTGCCAACTTGACGTGCACCACGTAGCAGAAGTGGCTTTCTGGATTTTCGTGAAGCCCATTCTTCAAGCCATTTATCTATTATCCTATTGTGATACATTGAGATATGTCGTATTTGTGATATGGTATTTCATTTGCAAAGATACAAAAAAATACAAAATACAAGGAAATAATTCTTTATTTTTAGATAAAATACAAGGAAATAATTTGGCGTTTTTGGATAAAATACAAGGAAATAATTGAAAGAATGATAGGCATTCATTCTATTTTACCGAGGTAGTGCCCACTGATGTAGGATACACCGCTGATGTTTAAAAACTCAAAGTGGCTGTTTTTTTTGAATTTTTAGACATTGCCATAGTATTATTTGTTGTGATAGTATTGACAGAGAGCCTCTTGTGAGCGGAAGGGTTCTGCCGAGTCGTCGGTATTTGGGAGGCCGGTAACCAGCCGGGCTTGCTGATTGTCGCGCAGCCCCCAGTCCACAACCCTATGGCACTCGGTCTTGATTTCGGTGTCGTACACCGGGGTCACCACCTCTATGCGGCAGTCCAGGTTGCGGGGCATCCAGTCGGCCGAGTCCATCAGCACCTTCTCGTCGCCGCCATTGCAGAAGCAGAAGATTCGCACATGTTCCAAATATCTGTCAATGATGCCCTTGACAGTTAGGTTTGGCAACGTTTCGTCATTATCGGTCAGCGAGCAGTTGCCCCTTACCAGTAGGTCCACCTTCACGCCGGCCCTGGCGGCATCATATATCTTATTCACCATAATCGGGTCGGTGATATGGTTAATCTTGATTTTGATATAGGCCGGCTTGCCGGAGAGATGGTTCTTGATTTCCTGGTCGATAAGGGCTAGGAAGCGCTTTTTCATATCGTTAGGCGAGACCAGCAGCTCTTTGAACCGGGGCTGGTTGTAGGGTGTTTCGATAAACTTGAACACACGCTCCACGTCGTCGGTGATGTTGCGCTTGGCGGTGAAGACCAGCATGTCGGTATAGGCGCTGGCGTTGCCCTCGTGGAAATTGCCGGTGGAGATGCAGGCAACACTATGCCCGTTGCAAAACTTGATGTGCGTTATCTTTGAGTGAATCTTCAGCCCTTCGATGCCAAAGATCACCTCAACGCCGGCATCCTGCATCTTCTTGCTCCAGTGGATGTTGCTGGCCTCGTCGAACCTTGCGAAGAGCTCTATGACCACCGTCACCCGCTTGCCATTTTGGGCAGCGCAGATCAGGGCGTTGATTACCTTGGAGTCTTTGGCCAGGCGGTAGAGAGTGGTCTTGATGGATTTCACCCGGGGGTTGATGGCGGCCTCGTTGAGCAGTCTGATATAGCCATCGAAACTGTGGTATGGCACATGCAAGAACCTGTCTTTCTCGCGGATAACGTCAAAGATACTCCTTTCAGAGTTGAATTCTGGCGGCAATACCGGTGTCCAGCGCTCATATTTCAAGTCGCTTCTGCCGCAGTTGGGGAACTTCATGAAATCCTTGTGGTTCTGATACCGGCCACCCTTGACGGCGGTGTCGGCCTTGCCGTGCCTGCCGAGCATTTTCTTGATGCGGCGCAGCACGCCCTCGGGCATCATCTGGTCGTAGACAATACGCAGGGGGATGCCGTCCTTCCTCGACTTCACACCTTTCGACACCTTCTGCATCAGCCCGGTGCTCAAGTCGTTGTCGATCTCCATCTCAGCGTCGCGGGTGAACTTGAAACTCCAAGCCTCAAACTGCTCATAATCAACGCCCGGGAACGACAGATGCATACAGCTCCGCACCACATCGTCCAGATACATCACGCATTTTTCATCAGCCCTGTCCTGCGGGGCAGGAATGGCAACCCAGCGGCCGCAGCTGTCAATGGGCAAAGACACTACGGCATAATGCGGTTTGCCGCTTTTATGTGTGATTCTAACAACCAGGTATGTAGAATCGTCGTTTACATTATCGAAATGGCTCGTTTCGGTAATCCATCGTGGCGAGGTGCGTCCCAGCAGATATTTGCGGTAGTAATCTTCCACAAACACACGCTGGCCCTGGTCAAGGTGGCATTCGTCCACAATGAAAATCTTCTCATCACGCAATGCCTGCTCGACCTCTTCGACAGCTTGCTGATATTCACGACTATATCGGGCATTGATCTTAGTGATTTCTTTCTGCATCTTCACCAAGGCTGTCTTCTCCTTGACCTCAGCCTTTGTGTTGGGCTTCGAGAGGCGGATGGCCCTGTTGATGCAGGCCATTCTCACCCGGAAAAACTCATCTAAATTATTAGAATAAATCCCTAAAAAGCTCAGTCGTTCCAGCACAGGAACCGATTCTTTGCGTGCTTCTTCAAGTATCCGGTGGTTGAAATACATCCACGACACATCGCGTTCGATGGTCTTGAACTGGCGTTCTGATTTGCGGGTTGAAATACTCTTATTCATTATTACTATACATTTTAAATTCTGCGAAACAGCTATCATTTTTGCGGTTGCAAAAGTACTGCCAGCGTGTTACATATCTGTTTCATTTTGCAGATGTAACAAAATCTTCATATCAACGCCATGATTCCAACACCCATTGGCAGCCTCTTCTGGGCTCTTGCAAGAAATGCTATTTTTGTCAGAAACAGGATGCAACAAACACGAAAACCAACTCTCACACAATAAAAATAAACCAACTGCGTTTCTTTTTGCAAAAATACTATTCGGAATATAATGAGCCTATTGCTCCGCACCATACTAACGCTACTCTGCTCAATCACGCTGGGATTGAGCATACATGAGTATTATGCTGTTGATACAGGTTCGTATATTGCAGAAAGTTCAGCAGGTGCATCTTTTCAGGACGAGGAGAGTTTTGATGTGATTCAGCATCAGGTTGACTTATTCGCTATTGAGCCTGAAGAGATTGCTTCGCTTTTTCCGATTCTTATTCATGATAGCTGGCAACCTTATTGCTGTCAGATAATTGCCACCCCTACGGATGGCAGACTCCCATTGCGGGGACCGCCTGCGGTTATCTGAAAATCCATTCTTTTTAGCTTTTTGATGCACTGAAGCGATGGCTTCGGTGTCATTATTATTACTGTCTTGGATTACTACTATTCACGGCAGACTATACCAATTTCACTTAACTGCAAACAATCATGAAAAAATTAACAATCATCATATTACTAACCATTTTAACACAGGTGTCGGCACAACAATTCAGCATCCGCGGCAGCGTGGCCGACGAAACAACACACGAGAGTATTCCATTTGCCAACATCACCTTGCTGAATGCCCAAGACTCGGCGATGCTGTGCGGCTGCATCAGCGATGAAAATGGGCATTTTGAACTCAGCACAGCTTCCATGGGAGACTGTCTACTCAAAATCAGCATGGTAGGCTATGACCGGCTGTACGAGAACATCTGCATCAATAGCTACGCCGACTTGCAACTCGGCATTCTGTACCTTGAAGCTGGCAATATGCTGAACGAGGTGAGCGTGGTCGCACTAAAACCCATCTACACTGTGGATGGCGAGAAGAACATCTACAACACGGCCAATGACCCTAGCATTCAGAGTGGTACGGCTATTGACGCACTGCAAAACGCACCAGGGTTGTCGGTGGACTCAGAAGGGAACATCCGGCTGAGAGGCACGCAGACAGTGAGCATCTGGATAAATGGCCGTGAATGCCGGATGAATGAGGAATCGCTGAAACAATACTTCAAGACGCTTTCGGCGCAAAGCATTAAAAGCGTTGAAGTTATCACAAATCCATCGGCACGCTACGGAGGCGGTGGCCCCGTGGTGAATATCGTTACCAACCGACATTCTCAGCAAAACCAGTTCCTGAGCCTTGGCTGCAATGGCAATACCAACCCTACCCTGTTGCCTTGGGCATCATACATATTTGAAAACAAGAAATGGGAACTCTCTCTTTATGCCAGCGGCGGCGCGAACAACGATGCTTCCACCGCAACGAACAGCCAGGCGCTACTCACCCACAGTCTGGACACCCTTCAAACCGAGTCTCTCATCACCAAAAGAAAGACGCAAGAGCGCAATGCCATGCTGTCAATGGATGTATGCTACAAGATTGACAGCCTCAACAGTCTTTTTGGATGGTTCGCATTCTCACCCCGCTGGTCGGGATGGGAATCAACCACGCAATGCACCCGACATCAGTTCATTTTCCAACCAGGTAACTATTCCTTCAATGAAACGGCTAGCAAGCAGTTAGGCCGCCCTTCTTACGATTTTCTGGATGGCATCTGGTATGAGCATCTATTTGACGACACTACGGCACGCAGTTTTTCTATTGGCTATTTCGGCAGTGGTTGGATATGCGACAGCCTAGTAAATCTGCAACGAAACCATCCTTACATGCCAAACCAGAATATCAGCTACCGCCAGAGCAACTCGGTAAGAGATTGGTTTCACGGAATTGAAGCAGCACTTACGCACACATGGGGAACTTTTGACACTAGCCAACAGCTGTTCAACAATGAGATAGAGCTTGGCTTTGAAGGGGAACACTCAAACAAGACTGTTATCTGCCTCACCGACACCTCCAGCCAGCAGCAGTACATACCTTGCAACTTCCTGAGCAAAACCTTTGGCAAGAAGAAGCTAGCCGCCAACATTTATGGCAGCTACCTGCATAGATGGGAATCCCTTTCGCTAAAATTGGCCCTCCGAGCCGAAATGGAGAAAAGCAACCTGCAATATCTCAATGACTCACAATTTGATATCAACAATGGCTACGGACACCTCATACCGTCTATCCACCTGACATATTCGCCCAACCAGCAGGTTTTCAGCCTTAGCTACACCTATCGCACGAGTTTCCCCAATATTGAGTCATTCACCGCATTCCGCACCTATAGCCTAGACGGCTATTCGGTCGGCAACCCATGGCTGGATATACCTCAGACCCATCAGTTTGAAAGCCGTTGGGAACGCTACAACGAAGCGCAAACAGCATCGGTAGGACTGCTGGCGCATCTAAACTACACCCACGGCCAGCAAGTAACCCTTGCCAACATAGCCTTTGACTCAGCCTACCTGAGTCGATACATCGTATTCCAACAGCCCATAAGCCTGGGCAGCTCATACAATACCGGACTGTCGCTCAACCTCGGCTACCGCCCTAACGCATTCTTGAATGTGCGGTTCAACACCGAAATCTATTACGACCATCTTCGCTATCAATCTGATTATAACAAAGGTATGCTCTGCTACTCGGCACGATTGAATTTCTGGACCAAGATTTGGGGCAAACTTCAGTTCTTTGTCAACGCATGTTATGCCAGTCCTACCCAAGCACTTTTCGTCACCACTCTTACGCACAAAACCATAGACATTGGTACCAACATAGACCTGCTGAACCATCGACTCTCAATAAATGCCACAATCAACGATATTTTCGACTGGAACCAGTGGGACAAGACCACCACTAACCCACAACTCTACAGCCAGAGCCAACTAAAGCCATTGAGCCGATACATCAGTTTCAGCGTCACCTACCGCATGGGGAAAATGGATTTGGAAAGGGCCGACGCGGGCACACGACATCGGCGTTGACCACTCAGGAAAACTGAATAGAAATATTGAAAAAACGGATTTTTTTTGTAGATTCAATATTTTTTAGTATTTTAGTAAATTCAAAAACTAAGGCTAAAATAGTCTAACAAAATAATTATTAGACAAATAAAGATATACTTATTATGAAATATAATCGCATACTTTTGAAATTGAGCGGCGAATCGCTCATGGGCAAGCAAAGCTACGGCATCGCTCCCGAGATGTTGGAACAATATGCTAAGGATATCAAGACCGTTGTTGACAAAGGTGTGGAGGTGGCCATCGTGATTGGTGGCGGCAACATTTTCCGCGGGCTCAGCGGCGCTTCCAAGGGCATGGACCGCGTGCAAGGCGACTACATGGGCATGCTTGCCACCCTCATCAACAGCATGGCACTGCAGGCCGAACTGGAGAAGCAGGGCATGAAGACCGAGTTGCTCAGCGGTCTGGCCATCGAGCCTATCTGCAAGGAGATGTCGCGTCGCCGTGCCATCGAGGCTATGCAGGAAGGCCGCGTGGTGGTGATTGGCGGCGGCTCCGGCAACCCCTTCTTCACTACCGACACCGCTTCTACCCTCCGCGCCATTGAAATCAAGGCCGATGTGATACTGAAGGGCACCCGCGTAGATGGCGTTTACACTGCCGACCCCGAGAAGGACCCCACCGCAACGAAGTTCAAGACCCTCACTTTCCAGGAGGCGCTGAGCAAGAAGCTCAAAATCATGGACCTCACCGCCTTTGCACTCTGTGAGGAGAACAACCTCCCCATCTATGTTTTCGACATGAACCAGCCCGGCAACCTGCTGAAGGTGGTGGAAGGCCAGGAGATTGGAACTGAGGTAATTGGTTGAGTGTAGTGACTTAGTGGCTTAATGGCTTAGTAGTTGTCGCAACGACTAAACAACTAAGCGACTAAACTAACAAATAGAACAATTAAAAACTATAGAATATGAACGATTTATCGAAAGCTTGCATTGACGAAGCTAAAAAAACTATGCAGTCCGCTATCAATTTCTTGAACAAAGAACTTGAGAAGATCCGCGCCGGCAAGGCCAACCCCGCCATGCTCGAAGGTGTGAAAGTGGATTATTACGGCACTCCCACCGAGATCAGCCAGGTGGCCAACATCAACACTCCCGACGCTCGCAGCATCGTCATCCAGCCCTGGGAGAAGAGTATCGTAGGAGCTATCAATAAGGCTATTCTTGATGCCAACCTGGGTTTCACTCCCCGCAACGAAGGCGACATTCTCCGTATCACCATTCCCCCGCTGACCGAGGAACGCCGCAAAGAGCTGTCCAAAGCCGCAAAAAGCGAGGTGGAGAACGCTAAAGTGAATGTGCGCAACGCCCGCCGTAATGTGATGGACAAGGTGAAGAAACTCAAGGACAAAGCAGTGCCCGAAGACGAGGTGAAGCAGGTAGAAAAAGAAATCCAGGACACAACCGATAAGTTTGTGGCCGAGTGCGACAAGATTTTTGCCGCTAAGGAGAAAGAGATCATGACTGTGTAAGGCGATGAAAATTGTCCGATTCGACACACTGAATTCCACAAATCAATATTGCGAACTCCTCGACCTGGTTAAGGTCGAGGAGTTTACTATTGTGGTGGCCGACACCCAGACCGCCGGCATCGGCCAGCGGGGAAATAACTGGGAGGCAGAACCAGGAAAGAATCTGACATTCAGCCTTATCCTCAAACCCACATTTCTGCCCTCAGCCGACCAATACCAACTGACTAAAGCCGTGTCGCTGGGCATCTACGACTGGCTTCAAGCACAGATACCCGCCACTATGCAGGCTTCAATCAAATGGCCTAACGACCTGTATGTAGGCGAATCCAAAATCTGCGGGACACTCATTTCCAGTCGCCTTGCTGCCAGTCATTTATCCTCAGCCATTGTTGGCATCGGACTGAACATCAATCAAACACAATTCTCCGACTGGATTCCGAATCCCACATCGCTGGCTATTCTGTGTAACAGAACTTTCAACACCGTTGACTGCCTAGAACAATTGGCCGACAGCATCGGCATCCGCTACGAACAGTTGCGGAAAGATCTGCAATCACCCGACAAAGATTACTTGGATCACCTGCTTGATTATGGGCAGCCTCACGCCTATATCTATCAAGGGCAACGGATTACAGCCACCATCACTGGGATAAACAAATTTGGCCATCTGGAAGCCACAACTGCTGATGGGCAAGAGATTGTATGCCAAATAAAGGAGATCAGCCGAATACTATAATTTGCGGTCAAAGTCGAAGTGAGTGACATATTGTGCGATGCAGGCCTCGTCCGTAAATGTAAGCATGGTATCGGCCTCCGACCGTTCGAGGAGAAGCTTCTTCCTGTCGAGCTGCTGTATGGTGAAGGTCCTGCCCTCCCATACCAGCAGGTCGTTGCTGGGCACAAAGTAGTTCTCCGTCCAAGTCTCCGTGCCGCCATTATCGTCTTTGAAACTGATGGTCATGGTGCCGTTGTCGCTGAAGGTAACCGTAAACCATCCTGCAGGGAAGGTTTTTGTCTCGGTATTCTCACTATCGCCATGGATGACGGTCGTCTGCTGGTACGTCACGGCGGTGCTCACCCAAGTGCCGAGGATCCGTTCGGAGTTCTCTTTTTTGCAGCTGGTCATGGCTGCCAGGCCCATAGCCACGAAGGCCAAAATTAGTAATCTTTTCATGTGTTATTGTATTTGTAAGACGATTTCAAATATTTATTGATTATTAGACATATCAGTTTGAATGTTCTGTACAGGCCCACAATGCCCTATAGGAGCATCATGACGATGAATGTGGGCTTCGGCTATTGGCAGCCATCGGGGGTGCACACCTTGGGCTCGGTGTTGGCAGGCGTGAGGCCTCTGAGGGTGTCCACCTCCATATAGTCAAGCTGGGTCACGGGCACCGTGATGTCCCTGATGTCGGTGGGGTAAAGCCCAGTGTAGCCATAGTAGTTCTGCAGGTAGGTGCATTTCAGCTTTCCTGCGGGGTTGAACATCAGCGTAGTAGGGGTGCCTAAGTCCGTGATGGGGTGCGGCTCCGTTGGGGCAAGGGCGTTGATAATGTTGGTAAGTCGGTCGTCGGCCACCTCGATACCTGCGGCCGAATAATCCTGTCCCCAATAGCGGAAGGTATTCCATACCATCTGCCACATGCTCTTGACCATCAGCGGACGGTACTGGGGCAGAGAGTCGTCGATCCAATATCGGGGGTGGCTGATGTCGAGGTTGCGCAGCGCCTCGTCCAAATATTGCGCCGAACTGTAGTCTTCCTCCACAAAATACCAACGCACCAGGCTGGTGTCGCATTCGGCCATCTTTTGGGGATAGGTGTCGCGCATGGCCGTCAGGCAGGGACCGCAGGTTGCGCTGGTAAGCACCACCACCTTGCAGTGGGTTGTGTCCGAAGCTATCATCTGGCGCAGCTGCTCTACGGTGATGGGTGTCAGCTCGCTCATAGCCTTCACCCTGTTGTAGTTCTTCACCGTTGGTTTCTCCATGCGGACGGCTCCGCAACCCGACAGCATCAGGGCCGAAAATAGGACGAGGATGTACTTTCTCATGTGGAATGGCATTTTAGAATAAGTCCGTTCTGTCATAATTTATTCGCCCTTGCAGCGCTCGTAGTCCTCCTCGGTGAGGGTGTAGGTCATCTGCCATTCATGTTCAGTCTTCAAGGTATTCTCATAGCTGGAGTCCATCAAGAGGTTGTGTTCGGCTGGGATGCAGTTCACCTCCCCGTGGTCCAGCTGTTCCAAGATGAAATGGGTGGCAAGGGTGTCGTCAAAGGTTACCTCTACCGACCAATAC
>JAZLLD010000089.1:0-8317 GCA_045597945.1 Bacteroidales bacterium | reverse complement strand
GGATAAATAAGGTATAAGTATAGAATAAATATAGGATAAGGAACGGGGGAAGGGCGGGGGAACACTGGGGTCACGGGGTGAACACAGGGCAGAAAATCGCCCTCCAATCCCTTGCTGCTGTTGAGAATCTCTCTATTTGCTAAAAATAGAATCCACCTTCTCTATCAACTGTTTGCCTCGCAGATTACCCACAATTTTGCCTTCGGGATTGATGAGGAACACTTGCGGTATGCCTTCAAAGCCATAAAGGCCGTAGCAGATGTTGGCCGTGTCGATTATCTGAGTGTATTGAATTCCAAGGCGTTCCGATGCCTTCTTATGATCCTCCGGAGTGTCACGCACATCAACGCCAACAATTACCAAGCCATCGTCCTTGTGCTTATTGTAGATGGGTATCAGCACTTCCCTGATTTCCTTCTGACAAGGTCCGCACCACGAAGCCCAGAAGTCCACCACAGCCCATTTGCCTTTGATTTTCTCGCCCAAGGTGGTGGGCTTGCCACTGAGGTAGTCGACAGCAGGGAAGTCCTTAAACGGCATGCCTTCAGACACTTCGGCCTCGGTCCTAAGCAACTTCAGCAATTCTTGAAGGTCATCATAGCTGCGCACTACGGGATGAGCTTCAGCCACGATTGATTCCACCTGACTGAGGTCAATCCAATAGGGGTTGGTTTTGTTTATCCCATAGATGAAACCATGTCCAGACTGCATCCGCAGCACCGAATTTAGGAAGTAGGCACCGGCCAGGTTGTCCGCATTCTGCCTGTAGAACACCCAACCCGAATCGACAATGGCCGAAGTGAGTTGAACACCAATGGTATCAAAGAGTTTTTTCTCCAATCTTTTGTATTCATCGGTGCTGGTATCGCTCATCCGCAAGGCCTGCTTCAACGTAGCCTGAAAAGGCTCATCTAACTTATTCACAATCTGCTGGTACCGAACCAAATCCTTGTTTGCCGAGGAACCTTCTACACAATTTAGACCTTCCACCCCATCAATGCCAAGCACCGAGGAAGGCTCGGCAAGAACTTCAAGATATTCATACCTAGGCAAATACATCCACACAATCTTAGGGGAGTCAACATTCAGTTCAAGATAGAACCGCCCATTTTGAACCTGGGTGGAGTCGTCTTGGTAATAGACCCAACTTCCTTCACAATCCGCCGGCATGGTGCAGTAGATGATACACTTGCCCTGTTTAGGGGCGATTTTCCGCTCTCCATTTCTGAAAGCGCAGAGCAGAAAAGTGCAAGCAACAAGAATGACAATCAATCGTTTCATATCTATTTAAACTTGTTTTTATTAAGATTCTTGGGGTTTTATGGATTAGAATTCAAATAGTTTAGCTTGATAGACCTTTCCGCAGTGAGGACAGGTGGCCACCTCGGGCAGGTTTGCCATTATCGTACTTTGGTGACAGTAAGGACATTCCACCGAATAACTTCCACATTTTCTGCACTGAAGAATCATCTTTCTTCTAACAATCTTGCGACCCTTACAGAGGCACTTAATTCTTTGTACAAATCGCACTAAAGATAAAATGCTCACACTCGGAACCATTCTGACTCTAATTTGGAGCCTTTCAAACTTGCAATCACAGCCTATTGATTTCTTCATGATTTCATTCTCCAATTCTTCAGAACCTTTTAGTCAACTCTATTTGATTATACATTTTTCTAAAAGAAACGTAGATGTTATCCATTTATTGCTTCCTAAAGCAAATTTTTCCCAGATGGATACCGGCACTCGAAACAAACCGACCGATGCCATTCTAGAGCGCCCGGCAAACAGAAACAGATGGGCTTTGAGTCACTCTTTTACAATGACTTAAAGCCCATCAAAGACTGCTATTCAAGAAGCAAAGTGGAAGTCTGACTACGAGGTTTCAGGACATCGCTTGATGGATAGCAAATATGACCTAGATTATTTCCGCCAAGGGTTCATTTAAATAAAGAAGCCGATTTTGATGGGGTAAATCTTAGTGGGGTTGTTCTCGCTCGGGATAAACAGCGGCATGGTGGGCACCTGGAGGAAGATACCAAAGTTTCCAAAATCGACATCAAGCCGCACGTCGAATTTGAAGGGGTTGAGATCATCTTTGATGTCGATTTTGTCCTGCGGATTGCGACCCTCGGTGTGGAATTCGTGTTTCAATCCGGTGTGTTTACCAGTCCAACCCAGAGCCGGAATGGCCATAAGCCCAACTCCGAAACCTTTGTTCCGATAAGCAATACCCACGGGCAGTTGCACATAGCGTGTCACAAACCGAGAGCTGTAGTATCCGCCGGGAGTGTTATTCTCGGTTGCCACAAAAGCATTGTTTTCAAAGGTGACATAAGGGTTGTTGAATTTATACACATCCGACTCATATCCAATGCCTACGTATGTTCTGAAGTGCTTGGTTTTCACCAATTCGTACTTTGTGTAGAGTTGATAGCTACTGAAAGAAGTGCGCAAGTCGTAGCCTGGTGCGCTTAGGCCTATGAGACCATTGAAAGGCGTTGTGCCCCAATTGTTGAAAGCCCAATGGAAGTCGAAGTGGATTCGGTTGGAAAAGGCGTCTTTCTTCTTTTGATTCTGGTTGCCGCTTTGCTGGTTCTGCTGGTCTTTAATTGGTTCAAATTTTTTTGCTGCACTGACGGCACCTTGATGCCTTATCGCCGACAAGAGTCCAAACGTGGCTCCCGTGGCAAGTTCCTTAGACTGCTTAGACAATTGGACCCAAGTCTTTAAGAACGTAACATCGCCTTTTTCCACCATTTTTTCCACAGATAAGTCAAGTCCGGCCTCAAATTCTTCGGCGATGCCGGATTCGAGCATGTAACAACGTACATTCTGGTCGGTAACATCATTTATGTGAACAATATACAGACTCACGTTTGGGTCGCTGATTATCATGGTGTCGCCTTCAAAATGGATGTGCTGCAGGCAGCCTCCAGTCTTCTCAAGGCTCACGGCCTTCACATACTGATTCACTGAGTCGTTCACCAGCATTACCACGCAGTCTTTCATGGAATTCTCCACTTTGGCCACCGAGCCTTGGAGCTCTGCTTTGCAACTCACAATGTCGCAAACGCCCGGAGTCGTCCAACTGCCCGTGATGCAGTTTCTGGTTTCTTGGTTGAGTTTGGCCTGCGCCAGGGTGGCAAATGCCATCAAGCAGCACAGTGCGATAGAGAAAATCTTTTTCATATTGATAACGATTTAATTATTAACTAAATATTACGCTGAACGCCTCGCGAAAGGACTCGGTTTTTTCCATAATACGGTCGTAAGCCAGCTTGGCTTCGTACCCTTTGACCACCACGTTCACCATCTGTTCAGTGGAAGGGCGGTAGCGGTCGGCTACAGTGGCAAAGAACCCCGTAGTGCCTGAGGCTTTCGCCTCTGCAACACTCTCTTCCGGTTGGGATAATAGAAACTCTATTTCTCGGAGAAGGGCGGCTTCAAGGTCTTCTTCCTCAATCACTTCTGCTAGCAAAGGTTCGGGAGCGAAGGACTGCATGACATCTTCTTCCTCAATTGTCTCAAGGTATTCCTCAACTACCTCCTGTTCAGCAACTTCAGCCACATAGAGTGCTGAGCTTACTGCTTGTGGCTTTACGACAAGGGTTTCTTCGTGCGCAACCTTCTCTTGCATTGACAACACTTTCACTGCAGGCTTCGTCACTGCCACCTGAGACACAATGGGTTCCACATTTCTATTGTACAATGCAAATGTGGCCCCCACAGCCAAAAGCACGGCGGCAGCAGCTGACCAGCGCCAAGCGTTGAATCCCCAGTGCAACGGTAAGGAACCCACATGTTTGAGGCTTTCCTTATCGGCATAGACAACCGACTCATCCTCAGTTATTCGGGGAGCTTCAGCATAGAGCTCGAGTTCCTCAGCCAAATCGGGGTGCTGAGAGGCAAATGCTTCCACCTCTCTCCTACCCTTTTCGTCAAGGCCATTCTCCAGATACTGAAGAAAATACAGCTCGTAGTTCTCAGTGGTGATCATATATGGTATTCTTTTAATTGTCGTTTTAAAGCGACGCGAGCACGGAAGATATATACCTGCACTTGTTGGTCGCTTATATTGAGTATGTTAGCTATTTCTTTGTAAGCATAGCCCTCCACATCACGCAACTGGATGCATTCGCGCTGGATGGTTGGCAACGAGCTCATAGCCAAGGCTATCGCCTCCTTGAGGTCGAAACTGACATCGGGATTAATCACCGGGTGGATTGCCGTGCCATCCATTGCTCGCACCTGGTCGTAACGCAGCCGGCTTACAATGTGGTTGTGAACCGCACTCAGCAAGTAGGCCTTGCCTTTTTCGCGGCTCACCTTCTCGCGCTGTTCCCACATCCGGGCAAAAGCCTCCTGCACAGCATCCTTGCAGCACTCTTTGTCGCTGCAACACGCGCAGGCAAAGCGAAAAGCATCATCCGACCAGAGGTCCACTCCCTTGTTATAATCGTCAATTGTCAATTTCTCTTACATTTTTCTGCCATATAGACGCACAGAACCCACATTTTATTACATCCTGATGAAAAAAAAATGCCCTACAGTCAAAAAAAACAATTGGAAATCAGCGAGTATCCCCATTAGGATTTTTCGCTAATTAGTGCGTTAGATTGTACCCGAGGCATCATTTTCGCCACCCGGAAACAGATCGTCATAATCCCTATTCTGTGCATCATTGAAGAATTCCGGCCGCTTGGGCACCGGCACCACACTTCCGTCTGGTAGCGATTGCGCCTCCCACCCAGGAGTCATCGGCGGTGGTGCCGGTTCCCCTTGGGTCTCCATAACGATTCCCTCCATATCATAATCACAGCCATCATCATCCGCTGAAGACCCGCAGCCGACCAAGGCTGTGGCCATTGCCGCAGCTATGCCAGCCACAGCAACTGCCTGCCCCAAGGAGCGCTTGTGAGACAACTGTGTTTCGAGATACCGCACCTCTGCCTCGCACCTAGGGCAAGTGCCGGCACACGGCCCTTCGTGGGTGCATTCGGGGATTTCCAATACGATGCCATTGGCATCCGCAATCTGTTTGCGGATAGCCTTGAGGCACTGGCATTTCAACTTACCTTCCATACTCATAACCATACTGTTTGGCCGACAATTCTGAACAAATTATTTTTTGCAAAGATACGCAATTTTTCTCATTCCACCACTTTTTTCCACCTCGGCCATGATTCTGGGCGGGAAGATTATCGACAAAAGCAGACTTCAAAAAAGTGGAAACCAAAACAAAAAAGACAGCTAAAACAAAGCGCGAGGGCCTCTCTATTTGCGACCACACATACATGTTCTTCACACCTTGTTGAAAAATAATTATTATAGATTCAAAATATTTATGTATTTTTGCCCCATAAAATATATAGTACTATGATTAATAAAAAAGGTAGTTTGTTACTCATTTTGATGGCAGTTACGCCACTTCTGTTCACCGGCTGCAAACACGCTCAGACCGTTGACGAGCCTATTTTTGACACCGTTTCGGTTGAACCCGAGCCCGAAATCGTGGAGGAAGAACCTGAAATCGTGGAGGAAGAGCCCGCACCCCAGCCCGTGGTGGCGCCTCGCCCTGCGGTAAAGAAAGAGCCTGTGAAGGATGAGGTGCTCTACATCTCCGGCCATGGTGCCAACGGACGCGTGTGGGGTCATATCACCATGCACGGCAACAAAGGCACCGGCAGCGTGACCGACGAACATGAAAACGCCCTCACCGTGACTTGCACCCGCCAAGGCGAGGAACTCATCTGCTACGACCAAAACAGCCGCCAGTACATCTTCAGACTATAATTCGGATTTCCGAATGGGGGCACCGCACCATTCGTCCTCATTCCCCATCCTATCTTTTTCAATAAAACTAGTAAAATAACACATAATGAAATCTACAAAAGAACTCCAAGCTATCGCCACGCAAGTGCGTCGCGATATTCTCCGTATGACCACAGCCGCCAAATCGGGTCACCCGGGCGGTTCCCTCGGCACTGCTGACTGGATGACTGCCATGCAGTTCAACATCATGAAGCACGACCCCGAGAACTTCACCATGGATGGCAAGGGCCAGGACATGCTCTTTGTTTCGCAGGGCCACATCACTCCCGTCATCTACAGCACCATGGCTCGCCGCGGCTTCTTCCCCGTGAGCGAACTTAGCACCTTCCGCATCTTCGGCACCCGCCTCCAGGGCCACCCCTCCACCGCACACAACCTGCCTGGCATCCGCATGGCTAGCGGTTCTCTTGGCCAGGGCATGAGCGTGGGCATCGGTGCCGCTCTTGGCAAGAAGATGACCGGCGACAACACCCTCGTCTACACTCTCCACGGCGACGGCGAACTCCAGGAAGGCCAGATTTGGGAAGCCGCCATGTTCGCTGGTGCAAAGCATGTTGACAATCTGATTTCTACCATCGACTACAACCGCCAGCAGATTGACGGCACCACCGACCAGGTGATGGACCTCGGCGACCTCAAGGCCAAGTTTGAGTCCTTCATGTGGAAAGTTATCGTGATCAAGAATGGTAACGATATGCAGCAGGTGCTCGATGGCATGGCCGAGGCTAAGGCTCAGAGTGGCAAAGGCATGCCCGTATGCGTAATTCTCACCACCGAAATGGGTTATGGTGTAGACTTCATGCAGGGCACCAACAAGTACCACGGCGCAGTCCTCTCTGCAGACGATCTGCCCAAGGCTCTGGCTCAGATTGAAGAAACTCTAGGCGATTTTTAATCAGGACTGCTGATTAATTGCATTTGAAAAACTGGACAGTGAAACGTATTGCGCTCATAGTAATGCTTATGGCCATCGGCTTTGTTGCCATGGCGCAAAAGAGCACCGCAGCACCGCAGAAGACGCGTGTGCTACTCGTCCTCGACTGCTCTCAGAGCATGTGGGACAAGTGGCAGAGCGACTCCAAGATCAAGGTGACGCAGAAGGTGCTGTTGCGCCTGCTAGACAGCATCCAAAGCCGGACTGACGTGGAGGTGGCACTCCGTGTGTTCGGCCATCTGAATGAGCACGCCTATGGCACCAACCTCGAAGTACCCTTTGAGAAAGGCAACATCTACAAGTTGCAGAGCAAGATTAAGACCCTTGTTCCCAACGGAGGATGCACCGCAGCCACGGCGCTAAGCAAGTCGCTCAACGACTTCCCCAAAGATGCAAAATCGCGCAATATCATCTTGGTTATCACCGACCATATCACCGACCCCGATGGCGACATTGTAGAGGTGACCGAGAGAATCCAGGAAAGCGGCAATGTGGTTCGCACCGAATTCATCGGTATTGGCGATAAAAAGAATTTCCAGAACACCGAAGATCTTCCTCTAGATTTCGTCTGGGATGAGGACTTTCTGTTTGACGCACTGAACATTACATTCAACACCGTCAGTAAGATTGTCCACCTGCCTTTAACCCTAGAAGGCGCTAACGGACTTTTTGAGACCGACATCCCCGTGGCCTTCTTCGACCACAGGACTCATGCGCTCAAATTTGCCACCATCTACCACTACGACACCGAGAAAGGTATCGACACCCTGCTGGTTGACCCGCTGGTCAATTACGACGTGGTCGTCTACACCAAGCCAATGCAGGTATTCCGCGGCCGCCGCTTCACCGACGGCGTCACCACGGCTCTGCCAGCCTTCCAAGGCAGCCTATCCATACAGCTGACCAACAAGCGCACCCAGTTTCAGGTGCCTGACTACACCGTGCTGGTGCGACAGCATGACAGCACGGCAATCCTTGCCAGCCAGTCCATTGGATCAAAAAACGACTACCTTGAAGGCTACTACGACATCGATGTGCTCACCACCCCTGTCACCCACCTCAGCCGCATAAGAGTGCACTGCGGATCCCACACCGGGCTGCAAATCCCCATGCCCGGACAATTGGCCCTCAGCAAACCCAAGGTCGCCACCATCGGCAGCATTTTCTCTCTCAAGAAAGCGAAGATGGAATGGGTCTGCGACCTCGACCCAGCCACCCTTGACGAGCGACTGATTCTGATGCCCGGCGAATACCAAGTGGTACTAAGGCCGCAAGCCGACACCGAGTATACCAGTTCGCGCACAGCACGTTTCACCATCACTTCGGCCCAGCAGACAGCCGTCAACCTAGAAAAACAAAAATAGAACATTAATATAGAATAAATACATATTATATATGAAATCTTACGAAAATAAGAAATCCATGGAGCTCCGCGCCGGTTTCGGCCAGGGTCTCGTAGAGACCGGCCAGGCCAACGAGAATGTCGTGGCCCTCAGTGCCGACGTATGCGGTTCTGTCAAGATTAACGATTTTGCCAAAGCATTCCCC
>JAZLLD010000088.1:0-10435 GCA_045597945.1 Bacteroidales bacterium | reverse complement strand
CCTCCGACTTTGTCTACGAGACCGAGGAACCCCAATGGATGTCGCACTACACCCGCCAGCTGGTCACCGGCAAACTCTATCTTGGCGACCGCCAGCGCCAATTCCCCCGCGACGCCTTCCCCGGCGGTGGCAACTCATGCTACCGTAAGCGCGTCTTCGACGCCGTCGGCTTCTTCAACGTAGAACTCGGCCGCAAGGGCAACAGCCTGATTGGTGCCGAAGAAAAAGACCTCTTCGACAAGATGACCACCCTCGGCATGCAATTCTACTACCTCCCCACCGCTATCCTCTACCACATCATCCCCGCCAAGAAGCTCACCCAGGACTATTTCAACCGCCTCACCTACGGCATCGGCGTCAGCGAGCGCTACCGCACACGCCAAATCTCCACCGCCAAATACCTCAAGCGCATCGTCAGAGAAGGCATCAAATGGGGCGGCACCATCGTCCTCTGGCTGGGCTTTGCCGTCCGCTTCCAATTCACCAAAGGCAACAAACTCATCATCTTCCGCTGGAACGTCACCCGCGGCCTCCTCTTCGGAAAACAGTGACCAATCATTATCCCCCATAACAAATAATCCCGAGCCTCACAGCCCGGGATTATTTTTATGCAACAGCAAACCGAGAAAAAACAACTGTTATCTGTTATAATTGTTATTTGTTATAACTCACAACTCTTAACTCACAATCCTCACCACGCTGTGCGAATTATGGCCTTGCTGCTCCACTCTTATCTGCACTGGAATCCGCTCCTGCAGTTCCTCCACATGGCTGATAATACCCACATGCCGGCCTGCCTTTTTTCTCAGCATTCGCAACGTGTTGATGGCATTCTGCAAAGGCTCGCCGCTCAGCGTGCCGAAACCCTCGTCAATAAACAACGTGTCCACCTTCAGCTGCTGCCCGATATCGCTCAGAGCCAAAGCCAGCGAAAGCGACACCAAGAAACTCTCACCGCCAGAAATCGTACTTGCAGCCCTCGTCACATTGCCCTGATAAGCATCTGCCAACGTAATCACAAACGAGCCCGGCACCACTTGCAGCGTATATCGGTCCGTCAACGTGCGCATATATTCGTTGGCCGAATGAATCAGACTTGCCAGCACATAACTCTGCGCAATCTTGCGGAACTTGTTTCCCGTGGCATCGCCTATCAGCCAGTTCAGCCGCTCCCATTTCCTATAATCGGCCTCGCTGCGCTCCTTCTCAGCCATCAGGCTGCCCAGCCGTGCCTTGTTCGCATCGTTTGTTTTTAGCTCAGTCCTTATCCCGCCCTGCTGCTCGTTCACCGCTTTCTGTTGCTGTTCCAAGTCTTTTATCTCGGCCGCCAACAACTCGGCGCTGTACTTTTCCTCCATCGCGGGCTTCGCCAATCTATGTGCCGACAATAGTTCTTCTATATTATTATACAATGTATTTTGTGTCAACACATTATCCAATGATTTTTGAAGCAACTCTTGAATCGGATTGATTCGATGCGAATCATACTTATTCAACTCAGCCAGACGTTCCATCGTCAGCTCGTCGCTCACAAAATCCGCCAGCATATCGCCATATTTCTTGGCCGCGCACGCCGCTTCTTCCTGCTTATTCTTCGCCGCATGAATCGCTGCATGAATATCATTTGCCACGGCCATCACGTCATCCACCTTCTTCACCTCCACAGGTCCGGCATTCGCCCACTCGGGCATCGCCTGGCAAATACTGGCAACCACCCTTCCTAGATTTTCCAAGTGCAACTCGGCCTCAGCTATCCGGGGTTCAAAAGCGGCCACACGCTTCAAACCCTCGCCGTAATAACGCTCTTCCTTCGCTAAGACCGCGCCAAACTCCTTGGGACTCTCATGCCAGTCCTCGGCCCAGTCGCCACCCGCAATCAAGTTCTCCAGCTGTGCGCGACGCTCTTCTGCCGCCTTCATCTCATTCTCTCTCAGCCTCACCAATGTTCTCAGCTCATTTTCCTTATTGGCCAGCAGGGTCTCAGCCGCTAGCTTTTCTTTTCCCAATTTCTCATACTCCTCGCGGAGCTTATCAGCCTCTTTTCTCTTGACCGCCACAACATTCTCCTGCCTCACGCATTCCTCTAGCCGAGCATTCAGCACGGCCAATATCTTATCGTTCTCCGCCTCCTTGACGTCCAACATTCCGCTCTGCCCATTCTCTATGCCCAGCCACACCAACGCACTTGCCACCCTGTCCTGGGCCTCTTCCAAAGCCTTGTCGGCATCAAAGGCCATCTTCTCCTGATTGTAAGCTGCCTGCAGCGCATTGATCTCGGCATTAAGCGAAATCAGCTGGGCGTTAATCTTGCCATAGGCTTCCTCCGACTGCAGGTATCGTTCCTTGGGAATCTCCAACAAAGCCATCAACTCCTCCTCATGAGGCAGCACGCCCACCTTTTGTCCGCAAACAGGGCAAGTATCGCCCGCCGCAAGTCGCTTGCGCATCTTTTGCGCAAACTTATCCACACTGTCGCACTGCTTTTCGTACGCCAGCTTGTCTTCCTCGCTCCGCTTCTTAGCCTCCTCCACTTGTGGCACCAGCTGCCGGGCTTCATTCGCTTTCGTCGCAATAACCTGTGCCTTGACTGCCAGCCGAGTCTGCGTCTCCTGATGCCTTTGTACCTCTTTTTCTTTGTTGGCAACCAATATCTTGGCCGTTGAAATCAACGACTGCCTATCCTTGGCCTCCTGAAACTGCCGGCGCACTTCCGCCACATTCAACGAATCCAGCTTCTGCTCCATCTCTCGCAATGCAGTCTGCAACTCTTTCAGCCTACCGTCCGCCTCGTCATGCACCTTTTTCTTAGCCTCAAGCGCAGGCTTAAGAACATCCTTCAGCAGCTTGTCATGTTCAGTAATCTGAGCATCATATCCCGCCATCTTCTCTCTTCCGGCCAGCAATTCCGCCAATCCGGCTGCGATAATCTGATAATTCTCATACACCGCCACCTTCTCCTTCACACTCTCCAAATAGCCTTTTACCTTGCCCAGACCAGTCTCCAGATCAACCTTCTCGGCCATCATATAGGCACGGCCGCCCAGCAATTCTACATACCGATCATACAGATTCTTCAGCACAACCTTCTGCCGGTTCAGCTCCTGTTCGGCTTCCGACTGCTTCACCAGCCACCCCCGCTGTTCGATTGTCGTGTTCCATCGATTCACAAATAATTGTTTAGCAACAAATTCCTCTTCTTTCACCCTGTCCTCTGCCTTCTGCTTTGAGACAGCCACCTCGGCCTTCTGCTTCTCCAGTTCGGCATCCTTGGCCAGCCAGTTCAGCTTTTCCTGAGCCCAGTCTTTGCGACCCTTAATCTCGGTGTCGCGCTTTTCAAGGTCGGCCAGGTCGGCCTGCTTCTTTGCCACATCTTCTTCACTCAGCACCGCTATGCCCTGGATAAGTTGTTCCGCATCCTCCACAGCACGCCGCTTCTCGCCCATCGTGTCGTACACCTTCTTGCCTATGCGCGAATAAATATCCACGCCCGTAATCTTCTCCAGGATGGCAGCCTTCTCCTCGTCCTTGCTGTTCAAGAAGCGGGTGAACTCGCCCTGAGCCAGCATCGTAGTCCGGCAGAACTGACTGAAATCCAACCCCACGGCAGCACCTATCTCGGCCTCAATCTCCTTATCTTTTGTCAGCACCATGCCGGTCTGCAGGTTGGTCAGATTCCACACCTTCGCCTGCAGATTGCCCGTGGGGCGCTTGTGCGCGCGAGCCACCGACCACTGCGCCTCATAGTCCACGCCGTTGCTTCCCTCAAAGGTCAGCCGCACCCAGGCCTCGCCCGTGTTCCTTCGCATCAGCTGGCGCGGGTCGTCAATCTTCATGGTCTTCTCCATGTCGCGGGTCTCGCCCTGCATCTTGGTGCTGTCCAGCCGGGGCGTATCCGAATACAAAGCCAGGCAGATAGCGTCCAGTATCGTCGACTTTCCCGCCCCCGTATTGCCTGTAATCAAAAACACCTCGCTGTCGGCCAGCGGGTGCGCTCCGAAATCGATTTCGGCATTTTCAATTGAAGCTATATTATGAATCGTAAGTTTATGTAACTTCATCCGTTGGCCTCCTTTAGTTTAAGTGTTGCGTAAATCATCGTTCACCAGTGCCACCACCTCGCCGAATAGCTCTTGCAACTCTTCGTCGAAGTCTACTCCCATATCCTCGGCATAGCGCCGGGCAATGTCCTCGGGGCTCTCCGACTGGAATTCCTGCACCGTCATCACCCGTTCGCCGTCGGCCTGCCGTGCTGCCTCTCGGCTGACATTGATGTGGCAGAACCGGCACTCTTTGTCGCGGGTCAGCTCCTGAGCCTCGAAATTGGCCTCTACAGGCAGGAAATCGTCAATCCGCACATTCAGCCTGATGTATGCCCTGATGTCTGGCGGAAACTGCGCCAACTCGGCCTTAGACTCTTCCCACGAGGCGAACCCCTCGGTAGGCAGGGTTACCAGCGGCAACGGATTCACTATCTCTATCTCACGCACCTGCGGCTCGTCTCCGTGCCGCCCTATCTCCACAACGCTCACCGTGTGCGGATAATTCTCGTCAAAGCTCACCGCCAACGGCGTGCCCGAATATCTGGCGGTCTTTTCTCCCCTGCTCACAAACTGGGCGCGATGGATATGGCCCAAGGCCAGATAGTCGTAGCCGTCGCCAAAATCCTCCAGCGCCATCGCGTCGATGCCGCCCACCGTCAGCTCCGTGGCAAAGTCGTGCCCGGCTGAGTCGCAGCCCAGCACCGTCGTGTGCGCCGTCAGCACCACGGGCAGTCCCTCGGTGTTGCGCTCCTCCACCCGTCGCAGCAGGTCTTGGCAGAACCCCTCGGGCATATTGCGCTCGTTCACATACGGCACCGCCACCACAAAACCCTTGTCTTTCACCTCCACCAGGTGCCCTTCTGCCTCGCGGTCCAGCCCGCCTACGGCATAAACCCCCAGCCGCTGCCAGGGCAGGCGGAAAATCTCGTGCTTCGACCCACTGTCGTGGTTGCCGGCCGTCATCACAATGGCCATGCTGGGGCAGGCCTCCTGGATTCGCAACAAGGCATTGGCAAACATCGTCTGCACGGCTGCCGACGGCTGTGCCGTGTGGTACACATCGCCGGCCAGCACAAACACATCGGGCTGTTCCTCGCCCACTATGGCCGCCATCTGGTCCAGCATTGCCTGCTGTTCCTCCGTGCGGTCGTAGCCGTAGAGAGCGTGTCCCAGATGCCAGTCGCTAGTATGCAATATTTTCATGTCGGTTTGTTGTTTTTTGTTGATGGAGTTGGGGAGTTGATGGAGTTTCGGAATTGAGGAGTTTTGAAGTTTAGATCATTTGTCTGTTCACTCATCACAGATCACCGATCACTCAAAACTCCTCACTTATTATTTATCACTCCCATTCGGATTGTAGAAGCAGAACTGGCCGTCGATTACATCCACCACGATGGTGTCGTTGGTCTTGATCTTCTCCTCCAAGATCCGTTTCGAGAGCTCGTTCAGCAGCTCGCGCTGGATCACACGCTTCACGGGTCTTGCGCCCATGGCCGGGTCGTAGCCTATGTCGGCCAGATGATCTATGGCCTCGTCGGTGGCGCTAATCAGCACATCGTTCTTCTCCAGCATCTTGCGCACCACATCCAGCTGAATCTTCACCACCTCACGAATTTGCGCCTTCGAGAGCGGGCTGAACATCACAATCTCGTCAATTCGGTTCAGGAATTCGGGGCGGACACGCTGCTTTAGCAAGTCCATCACGGCCTCCTTGGCCTCCTCGTACTCATAGTCGCTATATCCGGTGCCGCTCTCCAGTCGCTCGCGTATCACATCGCTACCTAGGTTCGAGGTCATGATAATCACCGTGTTCTTGAAATCTGCCGTGCGGCCCTTGTTGTCGGTCAGGCGGCCGTCCTCCAGCACCTGCAGCAGGATATTGAACACATCGGGGTGAGCCTTCTCAATCTCGTCCAGCAGCACGATGCTGTAGGGCTTGCGGCGCACAGCCTCGGTTAGCTGGCCGCTCTCGTCATAGCCCACATAGCCTGGAGGCGCACCAATCAATCTCGACACACTGTGGCGTTCCTGATACTCGCTCATATCAATCCTCACCATCATATCCTCGTCGTCGAACATCACCTCTGCCAGAGCCTTGGCCAGCTCGGTCTTGCCCACGCCGGTGGTGCCCAGGAAGATAAAGCTACCTATAGGTCGCTTTCCGTCGCTCAGACCGGTGCGGCTGCGGCGGATGGCGTTGGCAATATAGCCTATGGCCTCGTCCTGCCCCACCACGCGCTTGTGCAGTTCCTCTTCCAGGTGCAGCAAGCGTTCGCGCTCGCTCTGCAACATCCGGGTCACGGGGATGCCCGTCCAGCGCGACACAACCTCGGCAATCTGGTCGGCGTTCACTTCTTCGTTAATCATGGCGTTGTCGGCCTGCATCTGCTTCAGCTGCTCCTTAAGCTCGGCCACGCGGGCCTCGGCCTCCTTGATGCGTCCGTAGCGCAGCTCGGCCACCTTGCCGTAGTCGCCCTGACGCTCGGCCTGCTCGGCCTCGAACTTGAACGACTCAATGTTCTTCACCTCCGTCTGTATAGCCTCCACCACATTCTTCTCGCTCTGCCAGCGAGCCTTCATCTGGCTGTGCTGCTCGCGCAGCTGTCCCAGTTCTTTGCCCAGCTGAGCCAGCTTGTCCTGGTCGTTCTCGCGCTTGATGGCCTCGCGCTCAATCTCCAGCTGGCGGATGCGGTGCTCAATCTCGTCCAGTTCCTCGGGCACCGAGTCAATCTCCAACCTCAACTTGGCGGCAGCCTCATCAATAAGGTCTATGGCCTTGTCTGGCAGGAAACGGTCGCTGATATAGCGGTGGCTCAGCTCTGCGGCGGCAATGATGGCCTCGTCCTTGATTCGCACCTTGTGGTGCACTTCGTAGCGCTCCTTCAGTCCGCGCAAGATGCTGATAGTGTCGTTCACATCGGGTTCATCAATCAGCACACTTTGGAAACGGCGTGCCAGCGCCTTATCCTTCTCAAAATACTTCTGGTATTCGGCCAATGTGGTGGCGCCGATGGCCCTCAGCTCGCCGCGAGCCAGGGCGGGTTTTAGGATGTTAGCGGCATCCATGGCGCCCTCACCTCCACCAGCACCCACCAGGGTGTGGATCTCGTCGATAAAGAGGATAATCTCGCCGTCGGCCTCGTTAATCTCGCGTATCACACTTTTCAGACGCTCCTCGAACTCGCCCTTGTACTTTGCACCAGCAATCAGCGCGCCCATATCCAGGCTGTAGATAGTCTTGCTCTTCAAATTCTCGGGCACGTCGCCGCTCACAATGCGGTGCGCCAATCCTTCGGCGATGGCGGTCTTGCCCACGCCGGGCTCGCCAATCAGTATGGGGTTGTTCTTCGTGCGGCGCGAAAGAATCTGCAGCACACGGCGGATCTCGTCGTCACGACCAATCACCGGGTCCAACTTGCCCGACTGGGCCATCTGGTTCAGGTTCTTGGCATACTTGTTCAGGGCGTTGAAGCTCTCCTCGGCGCTCTGGCTGCCCACCTTGGCGCCCTTGCGCAGGTCGGCCATGGCGGCCTTCAGCCCCTTCTCGCTCGCTCCGCCGTCCTTCAGCAGGCGAGCCACACCGTCGGAGCCGGCCAGCAGCCCCAGCAGCATGTGCTCCACGCTCACAAACTCATCGCCCATGGCCTGGGCTTCCTGCGAGGCCTTCACCAAGGCTTTGTTAGCATCGGCGGAAAGGTACTGGTCGCCACCACTCACGCGAGGCAGGGCGTCAATCATTGCGTCCACCTGCTGGGTCAGGCGCTGCACATTCACATCCAGTTTCTTCAGCAGGAAGGGAGTCACGTTCTCGTCCTCGGTCAGCATACCTTTCAGCAGATGGCAGCACTCAATTGACTGATGCTGGCGAGCTGCGGCTATTTCCTGAGCCTTCTGCACCGACTCCTGCGACTTGATTGTAAAATTGTTAAAATTCATAGTCCTGAAATTTTTAAACTTCACTTCCTCCCCATCAACAACCGCGCCACCGCCCCCACGTCCGCCAAAATGACACCCGTATCCGCAAATTCCGCCAAAAAGTCCGAGAAACTGATTGTAGAGTGTTGAGTTGAAATTTTAGATTTTTGAGTGTAGATTAAATGTATACAACGTGGGGCGGATGCCGGGGGATTGTAGAGTTAAGATTTAAGAGTGTAGACTCATTGTATACAGCGTGGTGCGGCAGCTACTCATAATTCATAAGTCATCAATCATAAATCCAGCACTCATAACTCAAAACAACTGTTATCTGTTATAACTGTTATTTGTTATTAAACCGGCACAGCCAACATTGCAATCCTCGCTCCAAACAATAATTTTCCCAAAACAAACAAAATCAAAAAAAAATTCGTATTTTTGCAGAATTAATACTTAATGGAAATGGCAAGAGAAACAGACAACCACGCAGACACACGACAAGAGCAACAACATGATTTTATGAAAGATAAAGAAGACTATACTCAGTTTTTCATTAACGAACAATCCGACTTCTTCCTCTACATGACGGACAAGCAATTGTTTAAAAGCCGAAAAACATATCATGACTATTTGTCCAGACTTCGGTATGTTGCACAATTCTACAAACTGGACAAAACACTAACCCCAGATAGGATCCGGGACATTCTTTCGGGGCTGAAATCCACTTCTAGCCAGAGAAACAAATACAACACTCCCAAGGGTATTTCTGACATCGCATCCGGGCTAAAGAGATTTTTGGAATACATAGAATCAGATTATCGAAAAAAGATTGACCAAACCGTTCTGTCAGAGGAACAGAAAATCGTAAGTGACACCAGTATTCCCATCACCGAACGAGAAGCAATTGTAAAATCCCGCATAGGACAAGGTCAATTCCGAAACGACCTGATTAATTTTTGGCAAGGGTGTTCCGTGACCAACTGCAAAAACTTGCCACTCCTAGTTGCTTCCCACATCCGACCATGGAGAAAATGCGACAACGTCCAGCGTTTGGATGTATACAACGGACTATTGCTGACACCCAATTTAGACAAGTTATTTGACCGAGGATACATCTCCTTTGACGACAAAGGTCGCATAATCAGCTCCGAATCACTGCCTCTAAGCGATATGAAAACACTTGGCGTTGACAGAACCATGAAACTAGCACGAATCGAGAGCCAACACAAACCTTATTTGGACTTTCATCGCAACAATTGCCTATTGTAACTCATTGTCAATTGCAGTTATAGCCTCTCTTACCTTGCCAATGACCGACTGAGCCTCCTCAGCATAATCGTCCTCACAAACAGAGTCCAGGTCATTGTAAATAAAGCTTTCTGCTTCCGCAAGTGCCTCCCTGATTTTTGTAAGTTCTGTTTTTGTCATAATACATATTATTGAATTGATTTATAACGGATATTATCGCAAATCTTATACAGATTCATTCAAATATTATTTCGCGAAGATACAAAAAAAAAAATCAATTAAAAAGAAAAAGTTTTCATCTATTGGGAATCTCATTTACAACAATCAATTCAACAATAATGAGTTATGAATACACAATACCGTCTTGGGAAAAAGCAACAAAAACTAATCAACTTGTGCGGGGTTGTAGATTGAGTGTTGGCTCGCTGTAACTCCGTTGTAGCTCCGTTGATTCTACGGGGTAGGTCCGTTGGGGAAAGCGGACCCACAAGGGGTGCACAAAGAATACATGGAAGTAGCAAAATATAGAATCTAGAATGGATTTTTGCATCTGTATGCACATTTGTGTGTTATCAATGTGTTATGTGATTCTATATTCTAGATTTATGGTAATATTGAAGTGGCAGATAGCTATCGGTAGTGAATATTTCATTATGCTATCATTTGAATAACATCTATTTAATACTACATCCGGCATAAATAATCAATGCCGGATGATTTGACGCAGATATAGAATCTGATTCTATAATTACACACTACTCAATATCGGCCTTTTTGGAGTTATGAATTAGGATTTATGAGTGGGCTGGCGCGGCAAGTTATTGTAGAGTGTAGATTTTAGATTGTAGAGTGGGTTGGCGCGGCAAGTTCTGGAGTTATGATTTATGAATTATGAGTGGGCTGGCGCGGCGAGTTTGCAATTCACTATTCACTTTTCACTATTCACAATTCACTTTTCACTAAACAGACCAAGCCCGGCGGGAGTGCCGGGCTTGGGGTGTATATGGGGTTCGCGGGCAGATTAGTAGCTGCGGGCGAAGATTACGCGGCGATGGGAGGGTTTGCCGGTGAGGATGCACTTGCCTTCTTCTTCGGGAGCATCGTAGGCGATGCAGCGGATGGTGGCCTTGGTGAGTTCCTTGATTTTCTCTTCGGTCTCGGTAGTGCCGTCCCAGTGGCAGAGGAGGAAGCCGCCCTTCTCGATCTCGGTGCAGAAGTCTTCCCAGGTGTCG